>CAYNNH010000010.1:0-21697 GCA_964398605.1 uncultured Nitrososphaerota archaeon
GAAGACGTGGACCTCCATGAGCCCCACCGTTGTGTAGCCGTAGTCGAGGGCGATAGTTGTCTGCATTTTGTCGATGCTTATGGCCCTTCCGTCTGCTATTGCCCTTATGAGCGTGGACTTCCCCGCTTGAAAAGGCCCCGTGACGAGGATCTTCACGGGTTTCGCCTCGGGCATTCTACCGCCCTAAAATGGCGCGGATTTTCTCAACGGCACGCTCCATTTCCAGCAAAATGAGGCCTAGGTTCGCGTCGGGCCTCGCTAGGGCGAACAAAATGGCGTCGGGACCAGCTCCTATGGCGATCATTTTCCCGTTCTTCCCTTCGACGATGGTCTGCCTGAATTCTCCTTGTTCTAGCTCGAGAGTAGATCTTTCTGCTGTGCCCACGATGGCGGCCGTCATGGCGGCAACCCTACGGGCGTCCACGCCGCTCGGGAGGTCGGACACAATCATAAGGCCATCCCTTCGAACCACGCCACAACCGGGAACTTCGGCTCTACGCTCTAGTTCGCGGAGAACTTTCATCAGTTCTTCCCGTACGGGTCTTGCGGACATCCCAATTCTAAACCTTAGACTAAAAAGCCTTAGCGACTAAACTCTGGCCTTCGCCTCGAACTCGCAGTACTCGTCTCCGGCGGCCACGCACTTCTTCTCCGTCACGCCCACGTCCTTGCCGAATACCTCGCTAAGGATCCCAGCTATGTAGCCCCTCGTGTAGTAGCAAGCGGGGCGGGGCTTGCGCCTCTTTATGCCCTCGAAGTTGTCCCGGATAATCACGCGGGCCGTCCCCGTTTCCTTGTTCACGTCGTGGAATTCAACGATCCCCATGCCGATGGCCCGCATGTAGTCCTTGATGGCGTTAAGCAGTTCCTCCCCTTCGAGCTTGAACTTCGTCTTGAACCAGAGGGCGCACGTCCTTCCCGACCTCTTCCCCGCGTTGTAAACGACGAACGAGAAGCCCGTTTCGGAGATCATCTCCTCGAAGCTGTCCCAAAGGGTCTGGATTTCCCTCAGGGGCATGATGATGTACCTCAAATACCCGCTCTTCACGGGGAAGTGAACCGACTCGAAGAGGAGGGGCTTGGGCTTGATGACCTTGACCTCGAGGATTCCGTCGATTCCCTTCACTTTGTTCTCGAACTCCTCGGGCTTACAAGCAGCCTTGGAAAAGTCAACGAAGAAGCTACTCATCAAAACGGACTTATCCTCGGGCGGGACGAATGAAAAGGAAGACTTCACGACCAAGTTGTCCCCCCTAATGGCGTTCATTAAATCGGCGAGAATTCTCGTCTCGTTTTTGCCCTTAACGAAAACTTCGTAAACGTCTTCACCTGGCGATGGTTCCTCGAGGAGCGTTATTTGGCGTGCGACGTAAGCTCTCTGCTCCATAATCTCACAAACCAACTATTTGATTGGCGATATTATAAATCACCTTGCTGAAGGAGTGGTCGGGCCTCGTGAGGGCGAAGAGTTCTCGAGTTCTGCTCGCTTCAAGAACATCCTCGTTGAAAGGAACGACGCCTAAGACGGGCCTGCCGAAAACCCGCTCAACTTCGGCCTTGATAATTTCGGGGGAGATCCTCGGAGGGGCCATCGTGACGATGAGGAAGGATTCGCGTCCGAAACGCTTCGTGATTTCGAGCGTGATGGCCGTGCCCTCGAAGTCCTGACGGTCGACGCGAGTGAGAAGAATGCTCGTATCGCAAGCCGCTATGGCGAGCAACGTGTCCTCGCTCAGCCCCGGGTGGGTATCGATTATTATGGAGTCCAAGCCGAGTTCGGAGCGCAAGCGGAACATCGCTTCGCTGAAGAGGGCGACTTCATAGCCTTCCTTGAGGACTTTCAGGATGTCTTGGGGGCTAGCGCTCGCCGGTATGAAGTACAGCTTTCCTTTCTCCAAGTTCAAGCGGTCCGTTAAATCGATGATCACGTCGCTGAGGGAGCAAGAACCCCAAAGGAACTCGTTCAGCGTGTGCTTGATCTCCGATTCCTCGATGCCGAAGCAGTGGTGCAAGCCCGGGGCGGCGAGGTCGAGGTCTATGGTCCCTATTGAAAAGCCCATTTTGGCCAGCGCGATGGAAAGGTTAGCCACTAAAGTGCTCTTCCCCGTTCCGCCTCTGAATGAATGAATGGCGATCCTACGCCTCATTTCTGCTCACGCTTTACTTGTTCCAGTAATCTTTTAAAGAATGGGCTCGCTTCGATCTCTCTGAGCTTTTGCGATACCCTCGTCGGGTCGAATTCGATGCGAAGCATGGGAGCAGAAGCGAGTATTTTCTCGATTTCCTCCGCGGTCCTATCTACCTCGTAAAGGACGAGCCCCAAGCTCCGCTCTTTCTCTAGAAGGATGGAGAAAATCATATCCTTCACGCGCTTCATGATCATGCTCCCTTCCTTGCAGTTCAAAACGACCGATTCCACTTCTCCTAGGGCCATTTGCTGAGCGATCCTAGAGCTCGAACCTCCGAAAGCGGCCATAATGGAAGCGACGATATCCTTGTTGACGGACTCAGGAAGGACGTAAGCGAGCAAGGTTCCATCGGAAGAAACCAAAGCGCAACCACGACTGCCCGACCTAGCCATAAACTCGTTCAGCACCCTCCGGAGTTGCTCCCTAACCGCCTCCAACGTTTACTCCTTAAGAATTCACCAAGCGATTAAATGTTTCCGAAATCAAAAATGACGCCCCAGCTAAACGAATGATATGCTAAAAGACGAGAGGATAGCGAGGGTTGCGGCGAGAATAGCTGGCGACATCGTCATGTCGGACGTTCCTGGCGAAACCTTGAGGAAGTGGAGGGAGTTCTTCGGGCTTTCTCAAACCGACTTGGCGAGGAGGATGGGGGTTTCGCCTTCCGTTGTGAGCGATTACGAGAAGAGGAAGAGATCTCCCGGAGCGCGCATGGTAAGGAAGTTCGTCGAGAGTCTCATAAAGGCGGACTTGGATAGGGGAGGGAAATTGCTGGAGCAATTGGGCTTCCTTTTGGGCGTGGATTTGGGAGGAATAATCCTCAGCAGGGAGTTGCCCAAGCCCGTGGAGGCAACAAGGCTCGTCGAGGCGATAGATGGCGAGGTCCTGGCGAACGAGGGGAAGCTAACGACGATGAAAATCTACGGATATACCGTCCTAGATGCTCCGAGGGCAATTTTGGCATATTCCGGGTTCGACTTCGTCAGGATCTTTGGCTCGACGACGGCGAGGGCGCTCATCTTCACGGGGACGAAGAGCGGGAGGTCGACGATGGTGGCCGTGAGGGTCGCTCCTTTGAAGCCCCGAATAGTGGTCATTCACGGCCCCTCCAGCCGAAAAGCCATCGACGAGCTAAGCATTAGGTTAGCCGTCCTCGAGGGGATACCCTACGTCCTGTCGAAGCTCAAGGACAAGAAAGAACTCCTAGACGCGTTGGAGAACCTTTATAACGAGCTATTAGCGAAGTGAGAGATGGCATTAAGTTTGGAAGAAAGGCGGAAGCTTTCTCTCGAGAAATTAAAGGAGGGAATTGTTAAAGGAAACCCGGGGATGGCGAAGGCCCAAACGACGGGGAGCATCGAGTTAGGCTGTCCCTTTACCGACATCGTAAATTACGTGCGCGAGGGCGTCATAGAGGTAATGAGGAAGTACTTAGAAGGGGAATACTTCATTCCCGAAGTCTTCGCTTGTAGCGAAGCCGTTTCGGAAGTTTACGACATTATAGAGCCGCATTTGGAAAGGGAAAACGTGCCCTTTTACGGGATAATAGTGGTTGGTTGTGGGAGCGGGGAAATCGAAGACTTCAACGAAAAGGTGGTCGTCAACCTCCTGAAGGGCATGCAGTTCAAAGTGCACGACCTAGGACCGGATGTCCCTCCGGAAGATTTCGCGAAGAAAGTCGGAGAGGCGAAGGCAAACGTGCTCGTGATTTGGAGGGATAACTACAGCTCCTACTCCGTCACCAACTTGAAAAGAATACTCGAGGAGCTCAATAAGTACGGCTTGAGGGGGGCGGTTGCCATTTTGATAGGCGGCTTGGGCTTCTACCCCGAATTGGCCGACCTAACGGGAGGCTTGGGGTACGCGGAAGACCCGGCGAAAGCAGTTCATTTGATAAACGTACTGTTCTTCGGGAAGGATTATGCCAAAGCGCCTAAGTCCAGCTAAGAGGGTCGCGAATGCCCTAAGGGTTAAAAGGGGAGATAGGGTCCCAATTCTCGCCTTCATACAGGACCACGCGGCGAGGCTGGCGAACTGCTCCGTTAAGGACTTGTGCCAAGACTCGGACAAGCTGTTGGAAGCTCAGAAAGCGGTGATGAGCAACTACGGGTTCGACAACCTCACGTGCCCCGCGGAGGAAATCACGATCGAGGCGGAAGCCCTAGGTTGCAGGCTCTACTTCTTAGACGAGAGCGTCCCCGTCATCCTCGACCACCCAATGAGGTTGCCCGTCGATTTGTACAGATTGCCCGTCCCCGACCCTGAAAAAGACGGGAGGATGCCCTTCGTCCTAGAAACCGTCGAAAAACTCAAGGAAGAATTCGGGAAAGATGTCCCGCTCGTTGGAGTGGTAGCGGGCCCCCTCTCGTTGGCTATAGCCATTAGGGGAATTCGAGGAGTTTTCTACGACATCCACATGAGCGAGGAGTTCGCCAAGAACGTCCTCAATTTTTGTGCCGATGTCATAGCTGACTATGCGGACGCTGTTACGGCGGCTGGAGCGGACATCATATACTTGGCGGATCCCTGGGCAAGCATACCGCCTTTCTCGCCTTCGTTTTTTGAGAAATTCGTTTGTCCCCTCATGGAAAGGGTTCTCGACACGCTCAGGGGGTACGCGCGGGTCTACTGGAGGATTAAGGGCCTCTCCAAGTTCAAGGAGCCATCGAGGATTCTGGATTGGTTCCTAGAAATCTGTCCCGATTTCGGGGTCGTCGCGGGAGAACCAGACCTCACCGCGTTGGGTTACGAGTTCTTCAGGGAAAAGGCAAGGGAGAATAGGGTGCCTTTGACCTTCGTGCTCCCGCCAGGCATTTTCTTCCGGGGGGCGGAAGCCGTCAAGGACAAGGTATACGATTACCTCGTCCAAGGAGCCCCCGGGGAAGGCTTGCTCATCGTGGCCGAGAAGATCCCCTATGAGGCACCCATCGAAAGCGTGAAAGCTGCCGTGGAAGTGGTGGAGGAGTACGGGATCCTCCCGATTCACGTAGCGGAAGAAACTTAGCCCTTTAGGAGGGACTCGATCCGAGCTTTTTCTTCCTCAAACGTTCTACGTTCTAACCAAGCGCTTCTGACACGCTCGATTATCTTGAGAAAGTCCTCTGTTTTCGCTTCGCCCTTTTCGGGGTTCATGGAAACTTCCAGGTCCGCCTCGATGCATATGGCCGCTATGTCCGCGGGGGTCGCCCCTTTAGAAGCTTTCGCGAGTTCCTTGAAGTTTATATCACGGGAGATTTTTTTGCCCGAGCAACAGACTTCAAAGATCTCCACACGCTCATCCTCAGAGGGCAAGCCGATGTATATGGCGTCGTCGAACAACTTCTCCTTGAAAGGCGAATCCCCCAGTTCATCGGGCCTGTCCGTGGCGCATACGACGAGTACGGCGGGGGTTTGCTTGAGCCTCTTCAGCTTTATTTCGAGTAGCTTCGAGTGGGATATGAGTTCGGGCGGGATTTCCTTTGGGAAGAGGGCTTCGAGATTATCAAAAAAGAGTACCGAGGGTTTTTCGTAGGAAGACTTTATGGTTTCCGAGAGTTTCTTCCTGAAAGAAGGGTAATCGAGTTTCGCCAGCTCCCGGCAATCTAGCTTGATAAAGGAAGCACCCAGACCTTCCGCTAACTTCTCGGACAAGAAAGTCTTCCCGCACCCGTCAGGACCATAAAGGAGAAGGATCCTCGAGGCGCCCTCGGAGAAGCAAGAAACGGCGTGAGACTGGAGTTTTTCCTTCACTTTGCGATATCCTCCAGCTTCCTTCCAAACGTCCTCCGAGAAAGAAATGCTCGGCTTAGCGCCTTCTTCCTCCGCCGGAAAGACAAGTTTGAACCTCCGAGGGTTCATCAAGAAAGAAGCGACCAGCGTTTAAGTTTCAAGGCGTGATTGATTGATGGCGAAGGAAATCAGGGTCGATTATGTGAAAATCAAGGACAAGACGGTGCCCACTCTGGAAACCATCGAACAGGTCGTCGACGCTCTGAACAGCATCGGAGGAGAAATCGATGAGTTGAGGGATGAAGTGGACGCTTTGAAGGCCTCCATGATGAGTTACATAGAGAGCCGGGTTAAAGAAGAGATGGCGAAGGTCAGGCGGGAGATGGACATGGTCGCTGAAAAAGTGGGAAAGTTATTGCAGGAAGGATCGGCCGGAAAACAAATGTCGGCGCTGATCAAAGAGCAAGCGAGGATTTTGGATCGCTTGAACAGAATGTACGCCTCCCTACATTACATATCGGATAGCGTCGACGAATTAAAGCGTTTGATAAATCAGTTGATCAGGACGGAAAGGGAGCTCGCTTCGGAAATTAGGAAGTTAAGGGCGAGGGCTAGAGCTTCTTCCGGAGGGACCTAACGAGCTCTTCTAAGCTGTCCCTCTTCTCTTCCAAAGCCGTTATCTCGGACTTAAGGGATTTGATTGCCGACTTCAAGTCGTCCACTTCCTTCTCTAGCTCTTCTTTCGTCCTTTTCAGCGACTCAATTTCTTCCCTCAATTTCTCCGCTTCTTTCTCCCGCTCTAAGAGCTCCCTCTCCCTTTCGGACAGCTCCTCTATCCGGGCCATCCGGGCTTTCATGTCTTCCTCGAGTTCTCTGAGCCTAGAAGCGATATCCTCGATCATCTCGGCATACCTGCTCTCGAGGGCGATGTACTTCTGCTGGTACTCCTTCCTTAGAGCGTCAAGCTCCCTCTCAAGGGCCTTCTTCCTCCTCAAGAGGTCTTCCACTTCCTTCTTCTTCGTAGAAAGCTCGGCTTCTTTATCCGCGAGTTCCTTTTGCCAAGCGGAAAGCTCCGATTCCTTCTCCGCGATTTTGGCTTTTTCCTCCGAAAGCTTGCTCCACTCCTCGTTGAGGGCTTCCCTCTGCTTCACGAGGTTTTCGTTTATCTCGCCGAGCTTCTCCCCTATTTGGGAAAGCTTCTCCACGTTCGATTTTATGGCCCCGAGCAAGCTCTTCACGTCCGCGTGTAAGGAAGCGTGCTTCTCGAGGTTTTCCACAATACGCGAATACAGGCCATCAATTTCCTCCCTCTTCGCCTCCAATTCTTCCCTAGCCTTTTCTAATTCTTCCATTCTCTTCTCGAGCTCTTTTTTGGCTTCCTCCGCCCTCTTTATCTCCTCTTCCTTCAAGGAAAGATCCGCCTCTTTCTTGCTGAGCTCCTTTTCCTTCTCGAGCAAAGCCGTGTGCATCTCCCTTATCTTGCGTTCGAGGTCGCTCAGCTCCTCGAGCTTCTTTAGCGTCGTGAGGAGGGAATTCTCGAGGTATTTGAGGTGTTTCTCCTTCTCCGCCAATTGGCGATCCTTCAGCATTAGTTCCTTCTCCCAAGCTTCCAAGTGCGTTCGCCTAGTTTCCAAGAATCGCTGAAGATCCTCCAGCCGTTTTACCCGCTCTTCCCTTTCCTTTATGAGGGCCTCCCTGCCCGCGAGTTCTCCCATCCTCCTGTCGAGCTCCTTCATGCGCTCCTCGACTTCCTTCATGAGCGAGGTGATAGTTTCCTGCCGCTTGACGAGATCTTCGTTAAGGGCTCTGAGCATCTCGATCATCTTGGAAAGCTCCTCCTCGCGCTCCCGATACCTCAGCAAGTAGGTTGTCGCGTCGGAAAGCTTAGCGGTTAAGTCGGATATTTTGTCCCTGAATTCGGTAAACTCGGCTTGCCTAGCGTTCAATTCCTTTAACTGGTCGTTTATTTGGGCGATTACTCCGTAGAGGTCCTTTATATCTGCCTTTTTCGGGAGGAAGCCCAAAGGATCACCTCAACAAAATTACGGTTTCCCTTATGAAGAAGTCCCTACGACGGTCATGGAGTCGAAGGCTATGGGGGGCGTGAAGCAGTTCCCCACCATCGCCCTCTCCTTGCCCACCGACCGAATGTTCTTCAACGCTTCGTAGAAATTCGCCACCACGAGGCAGAAGCGGACGGGGGTCCCGAGCGAGCCGTTTTGGATAAATACGGCGTTTCGCACTTCGAGGCTCATGGATCCCGTTATGGGGTCGACTACGGGAGCGGAAACCCTCTCTAGGAGGAGTCCCCTCTCCACCTCCGATACCATCTCGTCGAGGGTCTTGTCGCCCGGTTCCACGACGATGTTGGACGCCGAATTGGAAGGAGTCCTCCGGTACGCCTGCTCGGGAGACCTAGGAGTCCTCCGGTACGCGTTCCCCGTGGGGCTCTCTCTCATGAGGTTCGCGTAGTAGCTGTCGTAGTAGAAAGCCCGCAATACTCCCTTCTCGATGAGAACTTTGCGGGAAGTGGGGAAGCCCTCGTCGTCGACGCACGAGGTCATTATTCCCCCCTCCAACGTCCCGTCGTCCGACACTGTGAGGAGCTCAGAGGCTACGGGCTTCCCAAACATTCCCGCGAAGGGGGACCGCCTGTGGTAAACGTTCGACGCTGCGCAAGCGGAACCCACGCTACCCACCAGAATGGGAGCGAGGACTTCGGGTTGCATGATGACCGTCATTTCTTCCTTCCCCTTGAAGGCGACCGCTTTCTCGTAGGAGGAAATTTGTTCGCCCAGCTTCCCCACGAAGGCGGGAAGTTCCGAAGGCCAGCTCCTCGAGTAAAACCTGCCCGTGTATTCCACGTCGCCTTTTCTTAAGGCGAAGAAGGCGAAGACGTGCGTTCCGTAATCCCCCGCGTCAACCCCGAGGCTGTTGATGACGTGGAAGGCGAACTCGCTGAACCTTATGAAGCCGTGCGAAATGGTCACCCCATCGGGAAGAGAGTCTGCGATCGACTTGACTAGGTCGGACACTTGCCTCTCGTCGGCGAAGGCGACGCGCTCGTCATACGTCCCGCTCACCCTAGAAGGAGTGCCAGGCCTCGTGAATGAGCGGAACTCGGGATCTCTCTGCGAATACTCTATGGAAAGGCTTAAGGACATCATCGTTCGCGAGATGCCTTCCTCGCTGAAATCGGTGGTGGAGACGAAAGCCACTTTCCCTCCCTTCGCAGCCCTTATGCCGACTCCCATCGTCGGGCTTTCTATGGAAAGCCTAGCTTCGTTGTTCTCGATGTGAACAGTTTTGGACGAGTTCTTCATGAGGTAAATTTCGTACTGATCGATGGGCTGACGGGCGAGCAAGCCCTTGAAGCGCTCCGCAAGGGACCGGACTTCGAAGACGGCCTCCATCACGCACCACCCACGAGGGCTTTCGTCCTCAAGTGCGGGCCTCCGCTCGTGACGGGAACGGCGTCTTCCTCCCCTTTTCCGCACGTGCCAGGATGTAGCAGGAAGTCCTTCCCGACCGCGTCGACATTCCTGAGGACTTCGAGAGCTTTCCCCGATACGGCCAGACGCCTCACCATACGCTTTTTCTCGCCCTTCTCAATGACGTAGCCGTGGTCGCACAGCACGTAGAAGCCGCCCCCTCCGGGATCCTCCATCCCCATCACCATGCCTACCGCGTACACGCCTTCCTTCGTGTCGGCGATCATCTCCTCGGGATCCCAATCCCCGCGCTCGAAGAACGTGTTCGTCATGCGGGGGAATACCCGACGTTCGAAATCCTGCGCCCTCCCGTTTCCCGTGGGCTCCACCCCCATGAGGGCCGCCGTTTCCAAAGAGTGCATGTATCCCTTCAGCACCCCCTTCTCCACCAAGACCGTCCTGCCTGAGGGAACTCCCTCCGAGTCGAAGGGTATGGAGCCGTACGCCTTCTCCACCGAGCCGTCGTCGACTATGGTAACGTGCTCGGACGCTATTTGCTGACCGACTAGGCCAGATAGGAAAGACCTACGCCTGAAGAATACCTCGTCGGCTTCCGCGGCGTGTCCGAAGGACTCATGGGCGAGGACTCCCGCTACCTCGGGATCTAGGATGACGGTCATCTCGCCTTTGGGCGGGGATTTGGCGAAGAGCTTCTGTAAGGCAACGCTCGCGTTGTCCGTCCCGAAGAGACGGGGGTCGATGGACTTCGCTATTTCATAGCCCCCCAAGCCTCCTATGCGCTTATACGCCGACTCGGACACTCCCGCTTCCCTAGAAACGCAGAAGCAATCCACTCGGATGCGAGGCTCCTCCCACTCGATGTAAGAGCCGAAGCTGTTGTGGAAGGCGAACTGGAAGAGGGTTTCCTCGTAGCGGGCGAACGAGTGGACGATTCTCGCGTCGTAATCCCTTTGAGCCCTGTCGATTTCCATAACGAAGGCGACTTTTTCGCCGAGGGGAACTCCCGTGGGGTTTATGTCCATGGCGACCTTGACCGATTCTTTTCTCGTGGGGAGCTCGGGTAGCTTGAACTTGGACTTGGAAGTTTCCGCCAAAGCCTTCGCCATTTTGGCGGCTTTTTTCGCCGCCCTCACGCAATCGTCTACTTCGGGCTTGCAAGAAGCGTAGCCCCACGCCCCTTCGTAAAACGCCCGAACGGACAAGCCGTACAGCTCCTCCGTCGAGCACTCCTTTAGGCTCCCATCGACCGAGCGTAGTCTGAAGAAAATCCTTCTCTCGAAGCGAGCATCTGCGTAGGAACAGCCTTCTTTCATCGCAGTTTCGACGGCAACTCGCAAAACTCTCTCCAACTCCACCATTATTAGCAAGGTAGCTTTATTACGTTCGAGATGGGACGCGTCAAAGTGGGGTGTTGCGGTTTCCCCGTGGGCATGGGGAAGTATTTCTCCACTTTTCCCGTCGTGGAGATCAACTCCACGTTCTACAAGTACCCCGAAGAAAGAACCGTCAAGAGGTGGAGGGAACGGGCTCCGGAAGAGTTCGAGTTCACCGTCAAGGCGAACCGCGAGATAAGCCACGAATACCGAATGGAGGGCGAGGAGTGCCTGAAGGCCTTCGAGAAGATGAGGAAAATCTGCGAGTTGTTGAACGCCAACGTGCTCCTCATCCAAACGCCAGCTTCCTTTAGGCCCGACAAGTTGCCCGTCGCGGAGAAGTTCCTGTCCAAAGTCGCCAAGAAAGGCGTCAGCGTAGTTTGGGAAACGAGGGGAGACGCTTGGCTCCAGAAGGAAGTGAGGAAGAAACTCGCGAAAATCCTCAAGAAAACGGGCGTCACTCACGTAACGGATCCCTTCGTATGCGAGCCCGTCTACGTAAAGGACTTCGCGTACTTCAGGCTACACGGGCTCGGGGAGCGCATGTACTACTGGCAGTTCACCGACGAGGAGTTGAAGAAGCTGGCGGACGTCGTCAAAAAGTACTCCGCGAAAAAAGACGTCTACGTCTTCTTCAACAACCTCTCCATGTTCGAGGACGCGAGGAGGTTCGACGAGTACCTCAGGACGGGGACTTTTCCGAAAGTCGGAACTCTCGAAGAAGTGGTGAGGAGGACGAAGTACCCCACGACGAAGAGCATGCTCATGAGGCGCATAGGGTGGAAGATCGCGATGGTCGGGAAAGAGCAGGTGAGGATAGGCGATTTCATAGCGAAGTTGCCCTCGAAGAAGTACGAGACGGCGGAAGAAGTGCTGAAAGAACTCGAGAAGGTCGTTTGAGCGTCGCGGTTCGGGTCGAGAAGTTAACGAAGGACTTCGGCAAAGTTAGGGCCCTCGATGGCGTGAGCTTCGAAGTTCGAGAAGGAGAGATATTCGGGTTATTAGGGCCCAACGGAGCGGGCAAATCCACTCTGTTGAGGATCCTAGCGACGCTGCTGAAGCCCACGTCGGGCACCGCAACCATCATGGGGCATGACGTCGTGAAGGAGCCGGAGAAATGTCGCGAACTCGTCGGCTACCTCCCCGAGAACCCCCAGCTCTACGGAGCCATGAAGGTGGAGGAGTTCCTGCGCTTCGTGTGCGGAATATGGGAAGTCCCCGATGGCGAGGAGAGGATCCGCGAATACCTCAAAGCGTACTCGCTGGAAGATGCGAAGGACAAGTACATAATCTCCCTCTCCCGCGGGATGAAGCAGAAATTGGCCCTCATCGCGACTTTCATCCACGACCCCAAAGTCCTCCTCCTCGACGAGCCCGCAGTGTGGCTCGATCCCGGTAGCCAAGAAGTCCTCAGGCAGATGATCGTCGAGAGGGCGGAAGGAGGGTCCGCCGTCATCGTGTGCACCCACCTAGTCCACCTAGCGGAAGGGCTGTGCAATCGAATCGGGGTGCTGAAGGAGGGGAAGCTCGTGGGGCTGGGGAGGAAGGAGGAGCTCTTGGAAAGCACCCGCTCGGCGAGCCTTCTAGAAGCTTTTTCCAAGCTGATGGCCGGTGAAAGGGGCAATTAAGGTCGCGGAGCTGAGGCTCAAGATCGTGTGGGGCTACATCATGATGAGGAAAATCCAGCTCGTCGTGTCGGCTTTCTTCTTCTTCGCAGGCATGGTCGTCATGGTGATCGCGGGGACGGCCCTGCCCATCGTGCTGAAGTGGCTCGGCATAGGGGGAGAGAACTTGGCCGAGTCCCTAGGCGGCTTTCTCACCTTCTTCCTCTTGGGGGCGGTCGTTTCGGGACTCGGCGGAGGGGGGCTTAGGCTCGTCGAAGGAGACGAAGAAGTGCTCTTCACCGCTCCTCTGAAGCCGAGCGAAGTGTTCTGGGGGATGAGGCTTGCCCAGTTCCTCATGCTCTGCCTCTTCGTCTGCCCGTTCCTAGTGTGCGCATTGCTCGGAATGAGCTACGCAGCCCATTGGCTCAGCTTGGCGATTTTGGGAGCCGCTTCCCTCTTGTTCTTGGAGCTACTGAGCGCCCTAGCGGCCATGTCCACCATGTTGCTCTCCGTGATATCGAGGAAGGTTGCCCAAAGGCTTCTGCTCGTCTTCTCGTTGGCCATCGTGATTTTGGGGGCCGTGGTGCTCGCCCAATTGCTGGGAAAGAACGTGGTGAGCTTGCTCGCCCTCCTCCTCTCCCTCGGCGTGATCGGGAAGTACTCCCACGTCCTCCCGAGCGGCATGGTGGCGGACGTATTCGCCCTCTCCGTGGAAGGAGCGAGCCCCATCTACTGCATCCCGCCGTTCCTAGGAGAAATCGCGTGGTACGTCCTCATATTGCTCGCCTCCGTCCCGCTCGCTAGAACCTTCCGCTACGAAGTGGTGGAGAAGGTGCCCCCGTCCCTATCGTTGCTCGACATTGGGAAAGTAAAGGGAAGCGGCTTCCTTCTCCTCCTCAGGAAAGAACTGATCCTGCTCGTTAGGGGGATCATGGAGTTTCCCCTCTACCTCGTTTTCATGCTCATAGGCGCGGTCGCGGAAGCCACCGTGTTCTTGAGCGGCGCAGGCGAGTACTCGAGCCTCACCATGCTGTTCCTCATCGTCATGAACGGCCTCTCCGCCCTCGAAATAGGCGGGTCCTGGATAGCGAGGGAGGAAGGGCTTTGGATGTTGAAGTCGAGCCCCCTAAAGCCTAAACACGTCGTGCTTTCCGCTTACTTGACCTCCCTGACTTGGTCGCTTATCCTCGCCTACGCCGTCGACTGGCCCACGATCTTACTGCTGGGGGCGGAGCAAGCGTTGCCCGTTTTCTTTGCGTGCTTCACTTGCTCGTCTTTCGGAATCGTCCATGCTCTGTACGCCAGATACGCTCTGCACGTGAAGAAACTGGAGCCCACCCTGTGCTTCTTCATCAACGAGTTCCTCTCCCTCGTCTTCGTGCTCGTCGCGGGATTCCCCGCCATATTCACGTCCCTAGCCCTATACTACGGGCACTGGCCCCTCTCCCTCATGGCGCTCGGCTTCAGCGTCGTCATGACTTCCTGCGCCCTCGACATGAGTAGGAGGAAATACCGGGCGATGGAAGTGCCTACTTAGCCTTAAACGCCCTGTCGACGGCCTTCCTGAATTCCTTGGCCACCGAAGCAACGAGCCAACCCATGTGCTCGAGGGAGTCTATCCCCTTCTTTATCGCCTTATCGGCCCCCTCCATGGAAAGTAAGTTCAGGTCGGGCGCTTTCTTCCGGAGGTATTCGAGGACGGGGGGCAATTTGGACAGGGTTTCGGAGCTCAAGAGAGCGTCCAACCTCGCCGAAACGGGTTCCGCCACCAAGCCGCTGGGGGTTTCCCTGAGAACGAGGGGAGGTATGATCTCCTCGATCTCCCCTTTCTTCCCCTTGAACTTCACGTAGAAGAACGGTATGTAAACGCGAAGGGATTCCTCTTGCGCGCAATCCCTCACGGAAATCTTCACGAAATCGAGCAACTTCCTCCTCTGCTCCACGAAAGTGAGCAGCACGCTCTTGAGTTCCTCGAAGGCTTGGGAGAGTTCCTTGACTTTCTTCTTCCTCTCGTCCTCGAGCTTCTTCAAGGATTCGTCGAGCTTTGCTATCTCCCCGTGTAGAGCGTAGAGCTTCGCGTCGTACTTCCGCTTCACCTCGTTCACCCTCTTCGCGTACTCCTTCCTCACCGCTATGAGTCTCCTCGGCAAGTCCCTCACGAGTTCTCGCCTCGTCTCTTCCAGCCTCTTCTCGCAGAGCTCAAGCTCGGGGCCTACCCGCTCCAGCTCGGCTTCCACGTCTTTGAGCTCCTTCCAGTACGCGGCTTTTATGCCCGAGAACTTCTCGATGTCGGAGGAAAGTTGCTTGATCCTCGCTTCCAGCTGGGCGATCTGGCGTTCTTGATAATCCGTCTTCTGACCCGCTTTCTTGAGCTTCTCCATCTCCTTCCGGTACGCTTCGATCCTCCTCCGGGATTCTTCGATGTTCCTGCGGGCACTTGCTTCCCTCGATTCTAGCGAGGCTATAGCAGCCCTTATCTCGTCCGCCCTTTTCTTCAGTTTCGCCTTCTTCCGCTTCAGCTCCTCTATCTTGTTGCGCAGTTGAGACCTCTCCGCTTTCAACTGCTTCTCCTTCGCCTCCAGTTCTCTGAGCTCCTTCCCGACAGTGTTCTCCACTTCCTCGAGCTCCTTCTTCCTCGCCTCGTAGAGCTGGCGGTACCGGTCGGCGAGCTCTTTCTTCTTCGACTCTATGCTCTCGAACCTCGCCCTAGAAAGCTCGGGGATTTTCTCGAATTCCATGTCGTAGCGTCGGTTTTCCATTTCCTTGAGGCTCTCGAGGAGGGCGTTCAGCTCTTCTATTTCCGACACCATCCTATCCTCGAGGGAGCGCACGTCGTCGAGGTTCGAATACGCCATCTCGAGGGGTATGCCCCCCGGGAGGATGGCTTCTTCCCGCGCTTTTTCGCCCGCGACCTCGCAGAGGGCGTATAACCTCGGGGAAAGCTCGTCGTCGAGGACTATCCCCCTTATTTCAACCGTTCTGACGGGGGCTTTCCTGAGCTCCTCGCTCGTTTCTTTCAGCCTTTTGATGAGCTCCTTCCTGTCGGCCGAGATGACCTCTTCTATTTTCCCCTTCACGGACCTCGTGTCGATCCCCGTCCCGAGGGAAACGGTCTTCGTGAAGAGGCCGTAAGCGTCTATGAAGCACTCCCTGCCGTCCTTCCTAACGAGCCAGAAGGGGTAGTAGAAGCAGGAAAGCACTTCGATGGTGGTGGGGCCTAATTTGCTCTCTAACTCCCTTCTTCTCGGCTCGGAGAAGCAAAAGGCTCCCGCTATTTGAAAACTGTACGAGGAAGGCATGAATTTGTTCTTGCCTGTGTCTACCACTAGGAAAGGCAAAAATAGCCTTCCAATTTTGGGGCTTTCGGCCACAAAAAATTACTACGAATTTGATATGGATTTAACCACCAGCAATTGTATTATGTGGAGCTAATCCAGTTGGGCGTTTTCCTGCTCGGGGCACTATTGCCGTGTTTAGTGTGCGTGATAATGCTCGCCTTGCTCTCCGTGAAGAGGGGGAGAAGCGACATCGTTGGTCCCGTCGTCAAGGCGTTCGTCCTCGGGGCTACCGTCTCCATAGGTATTTCGGCAGTAATTGAATTCAGCCTAGTGTTCTTGCTGGCCTTCTTGGATGTCGGCGACACGTGGACGTGGCTTGGGTTGGCGTTCCCGATAATCCCCATCTTCGTCGCCCCCCTCGTGGAAGAGGCCATGAAGGGGTTCGCCGTCTTCAAGGAGAGGCACGAAATAGTGGATAGGGGGGACGGGGCTTCCTTGGGCATCGGCGCTGGCTTGGGCTTCGCCACGGTCGAGAACATGCTCTTCGAGGTCGTCCCCTTCCTCAAGGGGTTTGAAGCTTGGACGGTCGCGGTTCTCGTCCGGTGCATTGCCACCTTGGGGCACGGCGGGGCTACGGGCGTCCTCGGGTACGGAATCGGGGAAGTGATCGCAGGGGCGAGGAGTTCTTGGGTCGGGGTGGGCTTTTACTTGCTGGCAGTCCTCGTCCACATCGCCTACAACTTCCTCGTCTATTACCAGCCCTTGGGGGCTCTGGCCTTGGCGATCGGGACCTTCGTCCTAGCCGTGAGGCTCTCGGGCAAATATCATGCTCTTCTGGCTCTGGCTCTTCTTCACGGCTTTCTGCCTCTTCGTGTGCGCCGTAAATGTCGCCCAAGTCTTCCTCGTCCGCGAGGAGAGGAAGCCCTTCTTAAGCGAGGACGAATTCCCAAAGGTCACCCTCATCTGTTGCGCATGGAACGAGGAGCGTGTCATCGAGCGGAAGATAAAGAACTACCTCGAGCAAGACTATCCCCGCGACAAGCTCGAAATCGTCATCGTCGACAACGGCTCCGACGATAAAACGGGAGAGATATGCAAGAAGTACGCAAGGGAAGGGCTCATCAAGCTCATTAGGCTTGAGAAACACGCGGAGTTGAAGGCGACCGCTTTGGATTACGCCATAAAGAACTTCTCGAAGGGGGAGGTCATCGCCCACGTAGACGCCGATGGGCTCTGCAAGAAGGATTGGCTGAGGAGAATAGTGAGCGACCTCTACTTGGAAAACGCCGATGCCGTTTGCGGCAAGATATTCTGCGGGAACTACTACCGGAACGTGCTCGCCGGCTGTCGGGGGATCGAGGACCTCTGGATGTACTGGATCCTGCCTTTCGCGAGGTACAGGCTCACGGGACAGGGGCACATCATAGGGGCGAACTACGCTGTCCGCAGGAAAAGCCTAGAAGAAGTGGGGTTCCACGGCGAGAAGACCCTCGTGGAGGATTCGGAGCTCATGCTGAAGCTCATAGCGTCGGGGAAGAAGGTCGCCGTATCCTCGGCGAGCGTGTGGCAGGAAGAGGTGGAAACTCTCTCGGATTACCTGAAGCAGAGGAAGCGGTGGTACGGAGGGGCTTGGCAAGTGAGCAAAGCGTACGGGAAGGAGATGAGGAAGATCCTAAAGGAAAAGCCCTTCTGGTTCCTCCTAATGTTCTGCGCTTCCCTGTTCCCCCTCTGCTTTAGCTACGCGTTCTTCCAAACGGTGTTCGCCATCCTGTGGGCGCGGTCCTTCGCGAGTGCCCTTCCGGCCATCCTGATATACGTTATGGGGGCTCTTGGGAACATAGCCATTGTCCTGAAGTCGGGAAACCCGAGCTTGCTCAAATACGTGTTGCCCTACTTGTTCGTCGACCACTTCGTGTGGCTCTTCTGCAACTTGCTCGTCCTCGCCTACCTCGCCCTCGGGAAGAAAATAAGGTGGGAAAAAGTCCCGCACCGGGGAGTTCCGCTCAGGATATGGGGGTAGATGCGTCCCACAGGGACTCGAAGTACGACTCATAAACGTCGGCTATTTCCTCCGATTTGAGCAGGATGCTCGTTTCGTGGTTGTAAGCGAGGGCGCTTTCCGTCCAATTGTGGCTACCGAGAACGACGAACTCGCCGTCTATCACGACGAGCTTCGAGTGAGTCGTGATCCCATCGGGGTCGTAGCGCACATCCACTCCGTGGCTAGACAAGAAGCGAGCGGTTTCGTTGTTCGTGGAAACGTCCCCCTCGAGAATCACGCGGACGCTAACCCCCCTCTCCGAGGCGTTGACTAAGGCTTCTAGGATGTCGTTGGCGGGATCCGCGGGGTCGTCTGGGTCGTACTTGGCGACATACATGATGACGAGGACGGACTCGTTCGCTTTCGAAATGAGGGGGAGGACCCTTTTGGTGTAGTTGGCGTCGTTGAGGACCTCCACGTAAGGGGCTTTTTTCAAGGCGGAGAGGCGATCCCTAAGCTCGGCTATCTCGGATTCCTTCAGGGCCAATTCGTCTTGGAGCCGGCGGACTTCGTACCCGAGCAAGACGACGATGCACGATAGGAGGAGCAAGGTCGCCCACAGGAAGCGTCTCCCGCGCCTCATCCCATAATTAAGGGCGGCGCTTTTCAGCACCTTAAAACAGTATAAGGTGAAGAGGTCATTCTCTGAAATGTCCGTCTTGGACGAGAACGCCGTCGCGAAGGCGATCTTAGAGAAAGGATTGGACGACCTCATGAAGGTGGCGGAGAGCGATGTCATCATCGCTGGGGCGGGCCCCGCTGGGCTAACGGCGGCCATGTACCTCGCCAAAGGAGGGGCCAAGGTCACCGTCCTAGAGAAGAAGCTCAGCTTCGGCGGAGGGATGGGCGGGGGAGGGATGCTCCTCCCGAGGATGGTCGTCGAGCGGAAAGCGGCGGACATCCTGAGGGAAGTGGGGTGCAGGCTGGAGGAAATCCCGGGAGGTTACGTGGCGAAAGTCCCCGAGATGATAGCAAAGCTTGCGTGCGGGGCCCTAGACGCGGGGGCGAACCTGTTGCTGGGGGTGAGCGTCGTGGACGTCGTGTACAGGGAAGACCGCATAGCAGGGGTCGTGCTTCAGTGGACGGCGGTCGAAGCGGCGGGGTTACACGTCGACCCCCTGAGCTTCAGGTGCAGGGCGGTGGTCGATTGCACGGGGCACGACGCGGAAGTGCTGAGGATAGCATGCCGGAAGGTCCCCTGGATAAGGAAGCAAATCTCCCAATTGCCGGGAGAAGGGGCGATGTGGGTGGAAATGGGGGAGAAGGAGGTCGTTGAGAAGACGGGGGAGATTTTCAGGGGCCTCTACGCGGCGGGGATGTCGGTGGCTGCCTTCTACGGAACTCCTAGGATGGGGCCCATCTTCGGGGGGATGCTCCTCTCGGGCAAGAAAGTGGCCGAGGTGATTCTGGAGCACCTCAAGAGCGGGAGGATTTAGGCTTAAAGGCGAGGACTCCCGGCAAGTCCCTCAGCACCTTTGTTTCGAAGCCTACCGAGCGCATCCGTTCCGCAACTCCCTTCGCCAAGTCGACTCCGCGATACCTAGAACGCGGGGCTCCCGTGTAGTGCACCACTTTTCCCCCTTCCTTCAACGCCTCGTAAAGCTTCCTGTAGAACTCCCGCCCGTAAAGGTGTCCCGCTAGGGAGAGGCGGGGAGGGTCGTGCACGATGGCGTCGAACTCCCCGAGCTCCTCGACGACCTCGAAAGCGTCCCCCACGAATATCTCGACTCGTTGCAGATCCCTCGACCAAGGGTTGTGCCTCGCGATCCAGAGGACGTTCTCGTCCGCCTCGATCGAGACGACCTTCGCGCCCATCCTGAGGGCGTTTATGGCCGTGTAGCCGAGCCCCGTCCCGATGTCGAGGACCCTGTCGCCCTTCCGTATGCCGAGGAGGGAAACCTTCCGCTTCGCGTCTCCCCAAGGAGTTATGCCCTTCGTCCGGTGCATCCTCACGCCGCTTATCTCGAGGGTGGGGGAGCAGAAGCCGAGGCTGAGGAGGCGGTAGTATTTGCCCCCGCTGAAGAAAGCGATCCGCTCTAGGCGGTCTTCCTTCACGGCGTAAACGTCTCCTTTCTTTATGCGCGAAAGAACCCTCACCGGGACTTCCACCCCGCCTATTACGGCGATTTCGCTCTTTTCGCCCCTTAAGGGGACTTCTTGGAAGGAAAGCCCGAGGTCTAGGCTCGTCCTAACGGACTCCCTTCCTTTCCGATGGGCTTCGAGGATGGCTTC
The DNA here is from genome assembly GCA_964398605.1 of uncultured Nitrososphaerota archaeon. Classification (GTDB taxonomy): domain Archaea; phylum Thermoproteota; class CAYNNH01; order CAYNNH01; family CAYNNH01; genus CAYNNH01. Next base: position 19,878 of record CAYNNH010000010.1, read on the forward strand.
CGCGACTTCGCTTATGACTAAAGGGAAGGAAAAGGGGGAGAAGGAATAGCGCTTACTGGATGCCAAGCTCTTCGGCGTATCGTATGACGAGCTCTAGGCGTTTGCCCCGAACCTCCCAGCGCCCCATGAGGTCCTTCGAAGGGTCGTAGCCCGCTTGCTTGATTATCTTGCCGGGGAGGCTGAGGATCCTCGTTATGGTCCGCTTCGACCTCACCCTCGAGAGCTTCCTCCACCCGAGGGGGCGCGATTTCCTCTTCCGCCTAGCCTTCATGGGCCGCACCTCGAGGAATATGCGGTTCCCCTCGACCACCCACAAGCCTTCGAGCTCCTTCACGGGGTCGACCCCTATTTCCTTCAGGAGGGAGCCGGGCAAGCTGAGTATCTTCGTCTTGCGGGAAGTGGAAACGGGGACGAGCTTCCTCCAGAGGGTGCAGCGATTACGCCTCAGAAGGGCGGATTCGCTCGGATTCCTCGTGATTCCGTGCCTCTTAAGGAGCATGTAAAGGCGGGAAACGGGAATGCGGTATTTCTTGCTCAAGAATTTAATTGTAAAACCGCTTTGGTAATCATGAATTATATTTTTAACGTCGGATGCGGGCAATCCAAACTTTTCCATCATAAAATGACGCGATTAACGTTTATAAACTCAAAAAGTTACGCCCGGTGGACGGAAACGGTCTCTATGTCCCCCACGCCCTCCACGGACCGTATGGCTTCCTCGACTTCCTCCAGAACCCCCTCCAATTCCTCGGGGAAAATCACCCAAAGGACGAGGGCGCTCAGGCCGAAGGCGATCGGCTCGGTCTTCCACTTCGCCACTTCCGCTTCCTTGGGCAACTTGCCCGCGATTTTCTCCCTCAGCCCGTCCAGATCCGCCCCAGCTTCTTCGGGGTAGACTTTGTACACGACGACGATGCGAGCCATCCCGCAAGTATGGGTCGGGCTGAAAAGCTTAGCGGTTAGGGGCCTATGTGCCCGTACACCGTCTGGGCGATGACGGTCTTCAAGCCCGATTCGAGCAGGACTTTGCGGGCCCTCCACATTTGCTCGAAGGAAGGACGCCTTATGTCCCGACGCCTGAAAGCGGGGAAGTAGTCGAGGAGGCAGACCTGTATGCTGTCGTCGATGGAGGCGAGGCGATCCCCCATCTCGCGCAACTCCTCCAAGCTCATGAAGGCGGGGTTGTAGGGGACGCCCACGCCCATGAAGACTCGCTCGGGGTAGTAGCGGTCGGCGATGTACTTCACGGCGTTCCACTCGCACTCGTGGTACTTCTTGGCGAGCTCCCTGTCCTTTATGCCCGTGATTTCCATAAAGGTCTCCAAGCGGAGCCCTTTCACGTCGGGCCCTATGTCGGTGATGCCCGCCTCTTCGACGAGCTCGTCGATGTAGTCCTCCGTGAGGATGGTGGCGTTCGTGTCGAGGTGGAAGCGGGCCTTCTCGTCCTTGTTGAGGGAGCGCAATTGCTTGAAGAATTCGATGAGCCAAGGCCTGTTCAGGGTCGGCTCTCCTCCCGAGATGGCCATTCTGTTCACGCCGTACTTCCTCCGCAGCCGAGTGAGCTTAGCGGCGGCTTCTTCGGGAGTTAGGGGAGGGGAGGCGTTGTCGTACGTTATCTCGAAGTTCTGGCACTGGGGGCAACGCAAGTTGCAACCGTGGGCGAAGCAGGCGACCTCGATGTAGTAGCCCGTGTCCTTCAACCACCAAGGAGTCCCGACGCCCCCCACGGGGTGGGGCTGGAAGCTCGAAACCCTGCGGAGGAGGGGTTTGCCCTCGGGGATCCGCACGCGCATCCCTTCCCTGACGGGCGTGACGCAGGA
>CAYNNH010000011.1:0-20887 GCA_964398605.1 uncultured Nitrososphaerota archaeon
GCGGGCGGTTGGGCGAAATCGAGGGCAGGAAAATCCTGCTCTTGTATCCAGGCTCAGCGACGGGGGTGTGGGGCGGGGGGCCCCAAGCGAGCTTGATACCGTCGTTCATAACCGCTAAAGTGGATGGAAGGAAGCTCGAACTCGAGTGCTACGAACTGGTGAAGGGGGAGCTGAAGCGCAAGGCCATGGAGGTGCAGTTATGAGGGCGATCGTCCTCTCCGACATACACGGCAAGTACGATTTAGCGAGGCGGATACTCGAAAAGGAAGACGACTACGATGTCATCTTCATCTGCGGGGACATAACTGATTTCGGTAGCGTGGAAGAAGCCGAGGAAATGCTCTTCGAATTCTCCGAATTCGGGAAGATCTACTTCGTCCCGGGGAACTGCGACCCGCCGAAGCTCGCCCACCTCATCGAAGTAGGTTATGAATCGTTGCACGGCAGGACGGTTAACGTAGGGGGAGTGAAAATCGGCGGAATTGGAGGGAGCGTCATTACTCCCTTTAACACGCCCTTCGAGCTCGAAGAAAGCCAGATAAGGGCTTTGCTGAGGGGGATAGGGCTCAACGGAAACGGGATCCTCGTTTCTCATTGCCCGCCCAAAGGAGTTCTCGATTCCGTGTCAGGAGGAAGGAGAGGAGGCAGTATCGCAATAAGGGAGTTCATCGAAAGAAAGCAACCCGACTATTGCTTCTGCGGGCACATACACGAGAGCAAGGGCATGAGCAAATTGGGTAAGACCGTCGTCGTCAACGTAGGGCCCGCCTCTCTGGGTTATTATTGTCTTTTTGATTCGGAAAGCGGGAAGCTCGTGCATAGAAAATTTAACAAAAACCGTAGAAAGTCCATCTAGATGTCCAAAAAAGTGAGGAAGAAGAGAAAGAGAGTAACGAGGAAAGCCAAGCCCAAGAAAAAAGTAACGAAGCCCAAGGTAGTCGAGGAAGTCCGAAAAGGCGATTTCGTTCTCGTCAACTACACCGTTAGGGTGAAGGAAGAGGGCAACAGGGTCATCGAGACGACCTTCGAGGAGGAGGCCAGAAAGGAGGGGGTTTACAAGGAAGGAATGCGGTACGAGCCCAAATTGGTCATCGTGGGGGAGGGAATGTTCTTCAAGGATGTCGAGGACGCCCTAGTAGGCATGAAGAAAGGGGAGGAAAAGACCATCGAACTCCCCCCTGAGAAAGCCTTCGGGCCTAGGGATCCGAGCAAGGTTAAGATGGTGCCCCTAAGGGAATTGGAAAGGCTCAGGATCACCCCCATACCCGGGAAGGAAATCGAGTACAAGGGGTCTAGGGCGGTCATAAGAACCGTGGGGGCTGGAAGGGTGTGCCTCGACTTCAACCCCCCGCTCGCGGGCAAGACCCTGATTTACCGCGTCAAGGTCGAGGACATCATAAGGGAGAAGGAGCCCAAGATCAGGCAACTCATCAAGCGCCGATTGCCCGACCTCGACGTGGAACAGGTGAAGCTGAAGATAGGCAAGGACAAGGTCAGCATATACCCGCCCGAAGAAGCGTACTTCGTCGAGGGAATTCAATACATAAAGCGGGGCATAGCCCACGATATCATGCGTTACATGCCCGAAATCAAAGAAGTAAGCTTCACCGAGAAGTTCTCCGCACCGTCACCAGAGAAAGGCTGAGCCCTTTCGGGCATTTCACGGACTCCTTCACTTCCAGTATAACGCACGACTCTTCCGCTTTTATCCCGATGGGGGTGCAGAAGGGGTAGTAGGGGCAGGTTACCCTTTCGCAGTTAATGGGGGTGAAGGCGTCGATGGAAGTTGCTTCCGCCAATTCTGAGTCGATGCAGACATCTATTTCCGCCTCCTCGACTACCACCCCCACCAAGTTCGAGTGTAACAGGCGGCAATACGGGTAACCCCCTCGAACTTCAACTACCTTGTAAACTCTGTTGGGCTCGAGCTGACATTTCTTCGCGTATTCGCAACCCTTGCACGTAGAGGGCAATTCCTTTTGGACGAAGGTGAAACCAACCTTCGCGTATTGAGGGCTTACGTAGGTGAAGAACTGTCTCGCCATCTCTTGGAAACATAGCAAATTCTTTTAAAGGGAGGCGTGATGATAACGGAATTCTGGTGTCCGTTATGAGCTGGGTTAAGAGGAGTGGGACAACTACGGTCGGTATTGTATGCAGGGACGGAGTAGTCCTAGCCACCGATACGAGGGTCACTTCGGGGCACGTGGTGTCGCACAAGAGGGGGAAGAAGCTCTTTAAGATAGATGACAACATAGGAATGACGATAGCTGGCGTCGTGGCGGATGCTCAAACGGTTCTGGATATCCTCAAGGCTAACGTGGCCCTTTTCAGGATGAGCAATAAGAGGAGGATGTCGGTGAAGGCCGCTGCGAGCCTCGTTTCGAACTTGCTTTTCGAATACCGCATAGCGCCCCTCATCTTGCAGGCGATCATAGCGGGCTACGACGACGAGGGATACCACGTCTACACCCTCGACCCCTTCGGGAGCGTGATCGAAGATAAGTACGTGTCGACGGGCTCGGGCTCCCCCATAGCGTTGGGGGTCCTCGAGGACGGCTACAAAGAGGGGATGAGCGTCGAGGAAGGGATAAAGCTAGCAGTAAAAGCCGTTCGATCGGCCATTCGGAGGGATGTTGCGACGGGGGACAGCATTGATGTTGCCGTTATCACTAAGGAAAAGGGCTTTTACGAATTGAGTTCTGAGGAAAAGAACCGCATATTAAGGTCGTTGGAAAGTGAACGCGGTTAAGAAGTTTATAAAAGAACAAATCACGGCTTTCCTCCGTTCAGAGGGAGCGGAGGGGCTGCTCTCGCGCGTAGGCTTCGAAGGACCCTACGTCGTCATCTACGTCAAGGATCCGCAGGTGTTGCTCGAAAAGAAGGACATCGTGGCAAGGCTCGCTAGGCATATAAGAAAGCGAATCATCATGCGAATAGACCCGGAGAAGAGGCTGGATCCCGAGGAAGCGAAGAAGGAGATCAAGGAAATAGTGCCCGATTTCGTCGGGTTCAAGGGAGCCGATTTTGACCCCGTCACTGGCGAGGTGATCATCGAGGTCGAGAGGGATCTCATCCTCAAGGGGAACCAAGAGTTCAACACGGAAGTCATAAGGAGGACTGGGTGGGTCCCGAGAATAGCGAGATTTCCGACCATAAAATCGTCCACCGTTGAGGGAATAAGGAGGAAGTACATAGAAGGGTCGAAGCAAAGGAGGAGGAGTCTCGAGCGAATAAGCGAGAAGATATTCAGGCCCATTTTGTCCACGGGAGACGTGCGCATCTTAGCCTTAGGGGGCTTCAGGGAAGTTGGGAGATCGGCCATCCTCGTACGGACTAAGGAAAGTTGCGTTCTGCTCGATTGCGGCATAAAGCCCGGAACGAGAGATCCTACCGAGGCCTACCCTAGGTTCGACATCCCCGAGTTCGACATAGAGGAAATAGACGCGGTGATCATCTCCCACGCCCACATCGACCACTGCGGCTTCGTCCCCTTCCTCTACAAATACGGCTACAGGGGGCCCGTTTACTGCTCTGAGCCCACCTTGCACTTGATGGCCATGCTCCAAGAGGACCTCATCGACGTCGCCGCGCAAGCGGGCGTCATCCCGCCTTACGACAGGAAGGACATCGAAAAGGAGCTCATGTACGCCGTCCCACTACGCTACAAGAGGGTCACGGACATAACGCCCGACATAAAGCTCGACCTCCAAAATGCGGGGCACATTCTGGGCTCCTGCATCGTCCACCTCCACATAGGAGACGGGCTATACAACATCATCTACACGGGCGACATGAAGTACGGGAAAACGGCGCTCTTAGGTCCCGCGTACTACAGGTTCCCGAGGGCGGAAACCCTCATCATCGAGAGCACGTACGGGGCTCCTGAGGACCTCATGAAGCGAAGGGAGGAAACGGAAGCCGAATTCGCCAACTTGATAAGCCACGTAATCGAGCGAGGAGGGAAGGTGCTCATCCCCGTCCCCGCCGTTGGTAGGGCCCAGGAGATCATGTTCGTCCTCGACAGAATGCTTAGGGCGGGCAAGATCCCCCTCGTCCCCGTCTACATCGAGGGCATGATTTGGGAGGCGACGGGCATTTACACGTCGTACTTCGACCATCTGGCCCCGAGCGTGAGGGACGACATAGAGGCAGAAAACCCCTTCCGGGAGGACTCGGAGTTCTTCACGCCGATAAGGGATCCGATGAGGAGGGAGGAGGTGATTATGGAAAAGAAGCCTTGCATAGTCTTGGCCACGTCAGGAATGCTCGAAGGAGGGCCCGTTCTCGAGTACCTGAAGGAATTGGCTCCGAAGGAAGAAAACGCCCTCATATTCGTGAGCTACCAAATCGAGGGAACTTTGGGCAGGAGGATACTCGACGGGCTGAGAGAACTGGAGTTCAGGGAGAAAGAGGGGATTAGGAGGGTTCAGTTAAAGATGCAGGTGTTCAACGTCACGGGCTTCTCGGGGCACTCGGACAGAATCCAGCTCGTGAACTACGTGAAGAGGTTAAAGGGCGCCGTGCAAGGATCGTTGAAAAAAGTCATCGTTTGTCACGGAGAAGAGAAGAAAGCGAAGAGCCTAGCGAGGCACTTAGCTCGCGTCTGCGAAGTCGAAGCCACGGCTCCTCACGTCCTCGACATGATAAGGCTCTACTAAGGCTTCCAAACCTTAATATCGGGCGGGGTGAGGACGATCCTCCTATCCCCCAAGCGAGCTATGTCCCCTCCGATCCTTTCCACGAACTCTTTGAGCTCGTTAATGACCGACCTCAGCCTGTCCACTTCGCCAGCCTCCAATAAGGGAGAAACGTTCACTATGACGATGTTCCCGGCCGAGAGCTCTTCTTCAACCCTTTTAATGTCCTCTTCCGATTCGAGAAAAATCGCCTTCACAAAACGCTCAGGCATCACTCATTTTCGGCTGAGTTCTTTTATCAGCTTCCAGATCCTATCCCCCACGTAATGTAAGTTCTCGATCGCCCGTCCTCTCTTTGAGCTCCTTATCTCGTCGGAGGAAAGGAGGGCTTTCCCCACCACGAGGGGTTTCCCGTATTTCTCGTCCCGGACCACAACCACGGCGTCCTTCGGGAAATCGTCGAGCCGCACTATACCGGGAACCATGACATCTGCCCCGTTGCACACGTGGGGGACCGCCCCCATGTCGACCACGACCGACGGCAAGAGGTCGACGAGGGGGGAGTTCAGGGTAGGGATGAGGGTATCGTTCACCCTCACGAGGGCAGGAGATCCATCGAGGAGGAACAAGTCGAAGCGCTCGCTCTTGATCAACTCGATCGCGGGCTTTTTGGGGAGGGCATTCTTCTTTATCCCGGTCGTTTTCTCCAATTCCTCTAGGAGGGCTCGCGTTAACCTAGAGGAGAGGTAATGCCGCTTCTTTACCGACACCTATGATTAGGCAATGGATATAAAAGGGAAAGGAGAACTCCTCGAATGGAGAGAATAGAGAGGCCGATGGCTACGAGGATCTTGCGGGAAAGCTTGGGCAAGCTCGTGTTCGTTTGGCTCAAGGGGAATAGGAAGCTGAGGGGGAAGCTCGAGGGGTTCGACCAGCACATGAACCTCTACTTGACCGAGGCGGAGGAAGTTTTGAGTGAGGGAAGCAAAAGGCTCGGGAACATCTTAGTACGGGGGGACAACGTCATCCTTATTTCCCCCTGCGAGAAGGTTGAGCTGTAATGGTTAAGGGGACGCCCTCTTTCGGCAAGCGAGGAAGGAAAATAACCCACATAAGGTGTAGGAGGTGCGGGAGGCACGCGTACAACGTGAGGAAAAAGAGGTGTGCTGCCTGCGGCTTCGGGGCTTCTAAGCGCATTAGGAGGTACAGCTGGCAAAATAAGAAGGTCCTAACGAGAGCTCGCCTCGATTAGCTTAGACCTCAAAGGGCACTCGAATTCCGGTTCTGGACATACTCCCCGTGATATGCACGGAGGTCCGGCTTTCTCGAAAATCGTTGGGGCAACTTGCTTGACCAGTTCGAGCATTTTCCACGCCAGTTGCCGGATTTCCCATTGCGAACGATAACAACACCTCAGCTCGAAGAAATTGAGGAGGGAACGGGCGTTCATCGTGACGACTATCTTCGTTTCGATGGCTTGAGGGATTAGGAAACGAGCATCTTCACGCGGGATCCCCATGTCTAGGAGCTTTTCATAAGCCTTTAGGCACGTGGAAACGACATCGTCGAAAAGTTTCCTCGCTTCTGGCTTGCTTTTTATGGAGGGAGGGACTATGAAGCTGGACTTCGTGAGCTTGACGTGCCTTTGGCTTTGCTGGGAGTAGGATGCGATGCGGTGGCGCACTAGTTGGTGCGTGCAAACCCGCGATATCCCCTCTATGGAGAAGGTGAACACGGCGTGTTCGAGCACGGATGTGTGTCCCTTCCGCACGAGGTCGCGTATCAATCTCCTTGCCTTTTCCGGCTTCATCTTCGAGAGTATGTCCTTCGCGGATTTCCTCGAATGGCAAGATCTGGCCGCCGCGGCTACCAACAACTCCGCTTCTGGGGTATAGGACAGAAGTTCGACCTTCATCGAGTATTGTGGAAGAGGCCTTTTTCTAGCCGACGAGCCACATGATTATCGGGGTCACGTAAATCTCGATGAGGGCCGCGATGAAGAAGAAGGGGATTAGCGCTATAGACGTATAGCAGACCAATCGAACGTTTTCTTCGAAACCTTTCCGCCTAATGGCCGAAAGGCTCAACGAAAAGCCCGAAGCAGCCGCGACGAAGACGGAGAAGAGCTCAATTACGCCGTGCGGCAAGATGCCTGCCCAGAAAAGGAGAGGCCTCTCGTAGTAGACGCCGCAGAAGAACCCCAAGATCATGCCGTTGATTATGAGGGTCGGCACGATGCCCACGAAGGGGATTATTCCCGAGAAGCTCGTGGTAGAAGCGATCTTCCAGTTGTTGAAAAATATGGAAAAGGCTTCCGAGATGTCGTAGAGCGAAATGGAGATAGTTGGGGTTTTCAGCTTAATGTTCAGCGCTCTTTGAGCGTCGACGCCAACCGGGTAAGCGTACCAAGCGGCAAAACCGAAGATGAGCAAGCTCAGCAGGAACAGGCCTAATCCCTTTGGAGAAGCTAGGAAGGAAAAGGTCCCCCTCAGGGATTTTGAGAACAGGTCCTTAAGGTACGTCGTGGAAAAGGCTCTTTTTTCGAAGGCTTTCATGTCGACGGTCGAGTACGCCCAATCGTCCATGAACAAGCCCGTCTTGGCCACGTAGAAAACGGGGACTATGTAAAGGGCGGTAAGCAGGGCAACTATTTGGGAAAGCGAAGCGTAAGGCAAGGAGTAAAAGGACGATGTAAACCACCCGAGCAGAAAAACGACGACCACTCGGAGAATTACGTAAAGCAGGGAATCTCCGAATCTCCTGCGAACCGTTTTGAGGCTTTTGAGTAAGGATTCCTTAACTCCAAAGCCCAACGCCACGGCGGGGTAGACGAACAGAGTCAAGAAGCGTATGAGCACGTACCAAAAAGCGGAGAAAAGACCTAAAATTAGCAGGATTAACAGGATCCACACGTTGAGTGAGAGTATTTCGCGAATGAAAATTATGGCGAAGATGGCGAGGGCGATGGCAGGAATCAACGCGACGAAGTTGGCTAGTAGGAATACGGCAGACATGGCCTTCCACCTCTGGAGGAAACGCGGAAAGGACGAAAGGTTCGTGGATCCCTTCGAAAGAGATTCGCATATGGAGCCGTAAAGCATGGAATACGATATTCCCGTGAAAGCTACCCATGCCACGAAGGCGAGAATGGCGGACGAGATCAGAGCGAGGACTATCCAGTCCATCCAAGGGGCGAGCAAATCGGCGACCGCGGATAGAGCCTTTTCAGGGGGATTGGAAGAAAGGGCGAAGAGAGCTTCGTGCACGGCTCCCGATTCTTTCATGACGACGAATAGCGCTATTAAGGGGATTGTGGCTACTACCGCGGGGATGGCGTTTGCTGTTTCTTCGAAGAAGGCTCCAACGACAATGGAAGGATTCGCGAATACGACATCCGTCGCCCTCTTAAGGAAGTAGGTCAAACCTCTGCGCGGGGCAAGGTAAGGAGGGAAACGCTCGGTCTCCCCCGACATGAAGTAAGCGATGTAGTAGATGGCCTCAGACCTCTTGTAGCCCTGCTCTTCGACACTCCTTATGTCCTCCTCGAGCCTCTGTTTCCCTTCGATGCCGTAAAATCTCATGTAGATTTCGAGAAGCCATTCATAGACCGACTTGTATCGCTTGCTTTCCGCTATTTTCTCGTGTATGATCTTTAGGGCCTCGTCTTCGCTCACGTTTCGCGTTTTTACAAGTCTCTCTACGTCCCTCTTGAGAGCGTCTTCCGCGTAGGGTCCGTAGACCTTCGTGTAAAGGCGTAACAGAAGGTCTTTAAGCACGATGATAAAGGGCTAGAAGGGATAAAAGTGGGCCGGGCCGGATTCGAACCGGCGACCTCCGCCGTGTGAGGGCGGCGTCCTAACCACTAGACGACCGGCCCTCATGAATGCTCGAACGAACCTTATTTTGCTTAACCCCTCCTAAGGGTCATGCGCTTCCATCTGAGGTTCCTACTGTGGCACTTTCGGCATTTTTCAGCTCCCGGAGCATTTAAGGCACCGCAGTTTCGGCATACCTTTTTATAGAGTCGCCTACGTATGGCGATCTGCCTCTTGATGGGATCCCTCACCGGCATAGTATCCCCCTCAACACCCTCGCCACGTCAGACGGGCGCTCAGCAACTTCAACTCCCGCATCTTTAAAGGCGTTTATCTTGCTCTCCGCCGTGCCCGCCCTACCCATGATGATCGCTCCAGCGTGTCCCATGCGCTTCCCGGGCGGAGCGGTTCGTCCCGCCACGTAGGCGACGACTGGCTTCTCGTACCCGTGCTTCGAGATGTACTCCGCCGCGAGTTCCTCCATGTTGCCCCCTATCTCGCCTATGATCACGACCGCCTCCGTCTCGTCGTCCTCGGCGAACATCTTGAGGACATCCACGAAGGACAATCCAACTACGGGATCCCCTCCCAAGCCCACGCACGTCGTCTGTCCTAAGCCGCTTGACGTAATGGCCCAAGCGATTTCGTACGTGAGAGTGCCGCTCCTCGAGACGATCCCCACCCTACCCCGGGAGAACATGTGGCTGGGCATGATGCCGAGCTTGCACTTCCCCGGCGAAATGACGCCGGGAGTGTTGGGACCTATTACCTTCACGCCCTTGCGGGAAGCGTAAGCCAAGATCTCCAGCGTGTCGCGCACGGGCATGTGCTCGGTGATGATCACCAGCAATTCCAGCCCGGATTCAATGGCCTCTAAGGCGGCGTCTTTGGCGAAGGGAGCTGGCACGAACATGATGGAAGCATTGGCCTCGTGCTTTTGAAGGGCTTCCTCGATCGAGTCGTAAACGGGGACTCCATGCACCGTTTGCCCGCCCTTTCCGGGCGTGACTCCGGCGACTATCTTGGTCCCGTAATCGAGCATAAGCTTGGTATGGAAGGAGCCTTCCCTCCCGGTAATGCCCTGGACGATGGCCCTCGTGTTCTCGTCCACTAGGATGGGCATTATCCCACCAGCTCGACCGCTTTCTTGGCGGCTTCCTCCATGCTATTGAGGACATGTATGCCGTGCTCCAGCAATAGACGGCGGCCTTCTTCTTCCCTCGTCCCCACCATTCGCACCACGATGGGCTTCCTTATTCCCTTGGATTCCATGACCCCTATGATCCCCTTCGCCACTTCGTCGCAACGAGTAATCCCCCCGAGCACGTTGATGAAGACGACTTCGACCCTCGGGTTTTCCAGGAGTATCGACAAAGCCTTCGAGACCTTGTCCGCGGAAGCCCCCCCGCCTATGTCAAGGAAGTTAGCAGGTCGTCCTCCGAAAGAATGTATCGTGTCGAGGGTCGCCATGACGAGTCCCGCCCCGTTCCCTATGACCCCTATGTTGCCGTCGAGGGCGACGTACGCGATATCCCATTCCTTGGCGAGGCGCTCATCCTGCGGCAACTCTCCGAGTCTCTTACGGGCGATTTCCTGCAACTCCGGTTGGCGGAAGAGGGAATCGTCGTCGACGATTACTCTCGAGTCCGCGGCGACGAATTTCCCTTCGGAGGTTTCAACGAGGGGGTTTATTTCCGCGAGTATAGCGTCGTATTTTTCGACGAAGTTCCAAAGGCGGAGGATTATGGAGGAAAGGGCGAGCATGTGCTTCCCGGAATACCCCATTCCCTTCGCGATTTTCCGAGCTTCGTAAGGCATCAAACCCCGTAAAGGGTCGACTCGATGCTTGATGAGTAAACCGGGTATTTTAGCGAGTTCCTCCACATCGACGCCGCCTTCCTTGGATGCGAGGAGGGTGTACGCCTTCTCCGCTCTGTCGAGGATTATGCCGACGAAGAGCTCGCGTTTTATGTCGAGCTTTTCCTCGATGAGTACGGAGCGGACTTCATGCCCCCTGATTTGAGAGCCTAAAAGGGAATTGACCGCCGACACGAGCGATTCCTCGTCGTCCGCGAATTTTATTCCCCCAGCTTTCCCTCTGCCTCCTCCCAATATTTGGGCTTTAACGGCGACGGGATAGCCTATTTCCCGCGCTATTTCAACGCTCTCTTCCACGGAGCGGGCCACCTTACCTTTGGGGATAGGGATGTCCATTTTCCGGAAGAGCTCCTTCCCCTCGTGCTCGTAAAGCCACAAAGCTCACTTTATGTGGCTTCGGAATAAATTACTTTAAAGCATTTAACGGGCACAATACTCATTCTCTGAGTACATGCGGACGAAGCTCTGCGACTTCTGTTTGAGGACTGGCGTCTTCTGTAGCAAGTGTAGGGAGAAAATCAGGAAGGGAGAGGTGGATGAGTTTTACATACGCGTTGCTAAGGCCATCATGGAGATTTTGGATAGAAAAGGTTTGAGCTTCGACTTCTACTTGGATTCCGCCTTCAAGGTAGGGGATGCCCTCGTTCTCATGCTGGGGAAGGGCGATATTGCGAGGCTAAGGCCCTTCCTAAAGCCCTTAAGGAAGTGGCTCAAAGGGCGGTTTGGAGTTCGGTACGTTAAGTTCCTAGAAGCTTCGAACAACGAGCAAGAATTCATAGAAGAGCTCTTCTACCCGCTGGACATACTCACCATCAACACGGTCTGGTTGCCCGATGGAAGTCAAGTGACGCGGGTCGTCGTGCGCGAGAACGAGAGGATGGCAAGGAGGTTCATGAATTACGAATTGCTCAAAGAAATCGCTAAAAAAGCGATGGGACTCACGCTGAGGATAGAAACCGTCCCCCCAAAAAGTCTGCATTGATTGACCTCAAGAAGCGAATTTACGCGAAAGAAGTAAGGCCGGAGAACGATGGATTGCGCGGAGTTTTCGCGGGTTGGGTGAAGGACATAAGGGATCTGGGGAGCCTAGAATTCCTCGTGATAGAGGACGTGAGCGGGGACGCCCAAGTGACTTTCTTCAAGAAGCAACTTCCCGATGAGGTGCTCGAGCGGTTGGAAAAACTGAAGAAGCAGTACGTGATCGCCGTGGAGGGAGTCGTTAAGAAAAGCGAGAAAGCGAAGAGGGGCGTTGAGATAATCGCCGAGAACTTGGAAATTCTCTCCGAAGCGAAGCATCCACTCCCCTTGGACCCGACGGGAAGGGTGAAGGCCGATCTAGACACCCGCTTAAAGGCGAGGACATTAGACTTACGGAGGAAGGAAAACAGGGCCATATTCAGGATTCAGCACATCCTTCTCCAAGGGATGAGGGAAGAGCTCTGCAAGAAGGGATTCATAGAGGTGTTCACGCCCAAGCTCATCAGCACGGCTACAGAGGGCGGGGCTCAGTTGTTTCAAGTCGACTATTTCGGGAGGAAAGCTTTCTTGGCGCAGAGTCCCCAGCTATACAAGGAAAGGCTCACGAGCGCCTTCGAGAAAGTTTTCGAAGTGGGCGTTTACTTCAGGGCCGAGGAATTCCACACGAGAAGGCACTTGTGCGAGTTCGTGAGCGTCGACGTCGAGCAAGCCTTCGCCGATTGGAGGAGCGTCATGGACATCTTGGAGGATGTCGTGATAGCGGGGATTTCCGCCGTTAGAGACAAGTGCAAGAGCGAGCTGGAAACGTTGGGCGTGGAGCTGAAGGTTCCGCGAAAACCGTTCCCCAGGTACACGTACGACGAAATTTTCGATGAATTAAAATCCGAAGGTGCCGAAGTCGAATGGGGAGAAGATTTCCCAACTCCCGCCTTAAGAATCCTCGAAAAGCTCCATCCGGGCTTCTACTTCATCGAGAAGTGGCCGAAGAGTGCGAAGCCCTTCTACATCAAGGAGTGTGAGGAGGATCCGAAGTACTGCGAGGCCTTCGACCTCATGGGCGGCTGGATAGAAATAGCTTCGGGAGGGACTCGCGTCCACCGGAGGGACGAATTAGAACGCAGGTTGCAGGAACAGGGCCTCAATCCCGCCGACTTCGAGGACCACCTGAGGGCTTTTGACTGCGGAATGCCACCTCACGCTGGCTGGGGGCTAGGGCTCGCTAGGCTCATGATGTATCTGCTCCGCATAAACAACATACGGGAAGTCGTTCTCTATCCGAGGGACAAGGAAAGGCTACGCCCTTAATTACTTCACGAGCAGAACGCGCACTTGGTCGACAGCGTCCTCGCACCTATCGGATATGGCTTCCAATGAATCGATGAGCTGGACGAGCAGGACCGCTTCCCCGATCGATAATTTGTCAAAGGCCGTCGGAAAGTCCTCCCTAACGGAGGCATAAAGATCATCTATCTTCTCCTCGATCCTCTCAACCGCATCCGCCCTCTCGCGAGCTTCCCCGAAATTCCGCTCGAAAAAAGCGTTCAAGCAGGCGATGAGCTCTTCAACGCAATTCGTTGTTTCTTCCTTCATTCTCATGATTTTTCTGCCGAGCTCACTTATCTTGGATAGCGTCCCCCTTCTCGCTAAAACCCTGGTGATGCGAGTAAGAGTTTGAGCCCAGTCTACCACATGATCAAGCCGCCTCACCAAACGGGACGTGTCCGCCTTGATATCAGGAGGGGCGTCGCTTTTGGATATAATTTCTAGGATTTGCCTGCGCAAAGTATCCGAATCGTTTTCCAACATAGAAACTTTCATGCAAGCCTTCACGCAGTCCTCTACTTCTCCTTTAACACAATTTTCCAATGCTATGGAAACGTTATCCACGGCCTTCTGTATTATTTCGAGTTGTTGCTTGATTCCCTCTATTATTCGGCGTTCTTTTCTTTCTTTCATCCACTCCGCGACCCTACTCAATGGCTATCGCCCTCTCTAAACCTTCCTTCGGGTAGGGGAAGATAAGTATATTGGAAGGATGGACAGACAACTCGATTTCCTCTCCTACGCGAACGGGCGTTTTTATTGCGGGCTCTTTGATCACGAGTACGCCGACGGGGGTCCTCACTTCGTACCTGTAGAGGGGGCCGAGGTAGCTAACATCTTCCACTTCCCCGCGCAAGCCGTTGAGCCCGGATTCTAGCGACAGGTGTTCGGGCTTGATGGCGAGGACTACCCTTTCCCCAACGGCGAAATCCCCCCTTCTCAGAGCCTCGAAGACGATTCCTCCAACGTCCACTTGAACCGTGTTCTCCGAAAGTGAGGCCACTTTTCCCTCTAGGAAGTTGCACTCCCCTCCGATGAACTTGGCGACGAAAGGATGAGAGGGAGCAAAGTAAAGCTCTTCTGGCGTTCCCACTTGGACTATTCTTCCTTTGCGCATTACTACGACTCTATCCCCCACGGAGAGAGCCTCGTCCTGATCATGGGTCACGTGCAGAACCGTGAGCTTGAGATCCTTCGCGATTTTCCGGATTTCGTAACGCAACTTGTAGCTGACGCGAGCGTCGAGAGTCGCGAAAGGCTCGTCTAAGAGGAGTATCTTCGCCCCAGAGGCTAAGGCACGGGCTAGTGCTATTTTCTGCTGTAGTCCCCGGCTCAGTTCGTGGGGGAATGCGTCGTACTGGAACTTAAGGGAGAGGGCATCGGCTATTTCCCGCCCTATGCGCTCCACTTCTTCAGGCTCAAGACCCTTGACCCAAGGGGAGTAGGTGATGTTCGACCAAACGTCCATGTGGGGGAAGAGGAGGATGTCTTGGAAGACGTAGCCTATCCCCCGGTCTTCGGGCGGAAGATCCGTAACGGGTCGTCCGTCGATGAGCACTTCCCCTTCATCGGGGAGGAGCAAACCCGCGATTATTTTGAAAAGAGTAGTTTTTCCACAACCACTTGGGCCAACTATGGTGACGTATTCTCCGTCCTTAACGCTTAAACTGACCCCATCTAGGGCGATTACGTCGCCGAAGCGTTTGCGGACGTTTACCACGTCGATCTCGGGCATCACTCCACCTCTAAAGCGGCCATGAGGCCTCTCCTCGGGTAGGGGAAGACGAGCACGTCTCTGGGTGGTACGGAGAAAATTACCCCGGAGTTAGGCTGGAGAATGGTTCCTCTCGCGATGGTCTTGATCACAATGGTGGCGGGGGGTACGGAAACTTCGTAACGCACGATGGCCCCGGATATGGACACCGATTTTACCGTCCCCTCGAAGACGTTCGTTTCCCCCCTGCCCAGCAGAATTCTATCGGGGCGAAACGCTAGAACGACGCGCCTAGATGGAGGAGGATATGCCGAATGGAAAACGAGTCCTTCTTCCGTTTCAACGACGCAACCGCTGTTTTCCTCGTAACAGAAGCCCCGGAAGAAGTTCATTTCCCCTATGAAGTTGGCCACGTAGAGGGACGGGGGGTTCTCGTACGCTTCCTTAGGCGATCCCTCGAAGACCACCGTTCCTCGGCGTAAGATGATGAGCTTATCGGCTATGGAAAGGGCTTCTTCTTGGTTGTGCGTGACGTGGATGACGGTAAGCCCTAGCTTCCTCGCTATTTTCCGCAATTCGTAACGGAGCTCGAGGGCGAGTATGGCGTCCAAAGCTCCGAGGGGCTCGTCTAAGAGCAGAATTTTCGCGCCTGAAGCCAGAGCTCTCGCCAAGGCAAGCCTTTGTTTCATTCCGCCGCTAAATTCGTGGGGGTAGGAATCGGCCCTTTCCTCGAGGCCAACGAGGCGCAGTATCTCGAGGGAGCGATCGCGAGCGGTTTCTCGATCCACTCCGGAAATGAAGAGAGGATACGCCACGTTCTCCCATGCTTTCAAATGGGGGAAAAGGGCGTAAGTCTGCGGGAAATAACCAACTCCGCGTAGTTCGGGAGGAACGTTATTAACTACTTTCCCGTCGATTTTGACTAGCCCCTTTTCGGGCCTGAGGATGCCAGCGATTACCTTGAGGAGGGTAGTCTTCCCGGCGCCCGTGGAACCGAGGACGCAAACGTACTGTCCATCTTCGACGGTGAAGGTTACGTTTCTCAAGGCGGCGATCTTCCCAAACCTCTTGGACACGCCCAGGAGCTCTATCCTAGGCATACACGACCCTCTTCCACGTCGCCACTTTGAGAATCAGTATCAGGACGAAGGATATGGCCAACATCACAAAGCAACCTAGAGCGGGTTGGGAAGGCGGCATCAAACCGCGCTCCATGCTTTTTACCCACTCCACGAGTAGAACGGGAGCAGTCCTTAATTTCATGCAAACCGCCATCGTAGCTCCCGTTTCGTCCATA
The DNA here is from genome assembly GCA_964398605.1 of uncultured Nitrososphaerota archaeon. GTDB lineage: Archaea > Thermoproteota > CAYNNH01 > CAYNNH01 > CAYNNH01 > CAYNNH01. The sequence goes on from CAYNNH010000011.1 coordinate 15,646, forward strand.
CTACGCGCGAAGGCGAGAATAGCGCCTGCCACGACGGCGCTTCGGCAAAGGGGAAACGTTATCGTTCTAAAGACTCGGTAGGGGGATGCTCCTAACGTGCGCGCCACGTCCTCCAATTCCTCGCTTATCCCCTCGATAGCGGCCACGGTAGATCTGACGACGAAGGGCAAGGTGAAGGACATATGGGCGAGAATGAGGAGCAAGATCTCGGGCAGGTACTCGGAAAAGCCCAAGCCTACCCAAAAGAGACGTAGGGATGTTCCCAGAGCTATGGTAGGCACGATGAGGGGGATGTTCACGATGGAGTCGACGAAGGGAGTGAACTTGCCGTATTTCCTCCGGGCTATGGCGATGGATAAAGGAATTCCGAGCAATATCGAAAGCACGGTGGTGGAAGAAGCGACCACGACGGAGATAAGCAAACTAGACCAGTAGGCGTTCCAAGAAGGATCATTAAGCGTCGAGAAACCTCCCATGGCGGGAAACGTCAAGTAAAACGCGGGGACGAAGACTAAGGCGAAGAATAAGATGATGAAGATGACGTTTCTAGCGAAGACGAACTTGGGATGGCTCAACTTCTTCTCAAGTTCTGGGAAGACGAACGGAATTCTTAGGCGTACCTTTCGCGCCGCACGGTCGATGATCGCGAAGGTGGCTAAGGATAGCGCTATCAAAACTAGGCTCGTGAAAACGAGAACGCCCCGCTCGCCAGCTGTGAGCTTCTCTTTTATGAAAATAGGGGCGGTATAGAAAGCTCCAGCCACCATCATGGTCGCTCCCGTTTCCGCTAATGAACGGGCGAACGCCAGTATGGCTGCCGAAACGATCCCCAGCTTTATTATGGGGATGCTAACCGTTCTGGCCGTGGTCAGGGGCGATGCTCCAAGTGTCCGCGCTGCCATCTCGTAGGAAAGGTTGGCAGAGGTAAGGATTCCTACGATCGTGCGGACGATGTACGTGTAGCTGAAGGTTATGTGGAGCAATATAACTAACGCCCAGCCGGGCTTCACAGCAAAGGCATCCCCCAAGAGGAGCGGAACTACGTCTTCTCCCCAGAAGAGGAGAAGGGAGTAGCCCAACGCGGCAGTGGGCATAACCAATGGGAGGTCAACGAGCGTGTCCAAGAGCGAGATGAGTGGGGATTTGCTCCTAGCGATGTACCAAGCGAGGGGGAATCCCGTGGCGAGGTCGAACAACGTGACCACGGTGGCGATCCAGAAGGAATTCCCTATCGCTCTCAAGGCGTCGCTTATGAGGGACTCGTTCTTCAGGGTGTCGTAAAGGAAGGGGTAATTTATCGCCAAACCAATGACGGTGGGAACCACGACCACCAATAAACAAGCGATGAAAGATACGAGGTAGACGCAGAGGGCCACTTTTCTGTTCGATGAGAGCCTATCGAGGAGAGATTGAGGCATTCGGGATTTTGGATGGTTTCTTTTAAACGTTTCGAATTTTATTGATTGGCCAGACAAGACGAACTAACGAAGATGTTGGAGGAAGGAGATTACGAAGGGCTCCTTTCTAGGCTAAGGGAGATAACTTCCATGCTAAAGGACGAAGATCCTGAAAGAAGGAAGTTCGCCGTTCAAGTACTAGGGGAGTTGAGCGAGGTGGACATCAACCGCGTCAAGAGGTACTACTCGAAGATCCTGCGCCTGACCGAAGACCCCTCAGAGGAAGTTAAAGCGGTCGCTTTCAGGAGCCTAGCCAAAATGGCTGAAAACTGGGAAAGAGCTGTGGAGAGATACCCGGAAACTATCGAAATCTTAAGGAAAGGATTGCTTGATCCCTCCCCTAAAGTGCGCTCCTCGGTCGTTTACGCAGCGGAAAGAATAGGGGAAAGGGATCCTGAAAGGGTCTGCAGGTGGTTGCTCCTACGTATTGAAGGGGAGAAAGAAGTCGGAATAAAACACCTCCTCCTCAAAGCCGTGAGAAAATTGGCGAGAAAAGTGAGCGTTGCTTTCCTCTTCAACAGCGTCTTGCCCATCTTAGAAACGGTTGTCATGCGGAGGGATATCATAAGTTCAGAAGCACGAAGGGTGCTCCAGGAATTGAGGAGCGATTTGCTCAGGAAGGTCCCCGCTGCCGGAGTGTGTGCGGAAGTGGATAGAATAGATTACGCGGTCAGATCGGGGGATTTGGAGGAAGGGTTCAGAAACCTTGATAAGCTTATTGTGGCTCTCGAGCACAACGTAGCGGCCGAGAGGGCTCTTAGAGTCCTGAAAAGGCTGGGAGAAAAAGCTCCTGGGAGATTATTGGATGCTGTCGATTCCTTGGTGCGCATGTACAAGGAAAGGAAGTGGTTCTTAGGTAGCCTGGCCCTCGACGTTTTAGAATCCGTAGGCAAGGTCTACCCCGAGACTCTTCTCAAGTACCGCTCCGATTTCGAGCATCTCCTATCTCAAGAAAGCGATCCTCTCGCTAGGGCAAAGCTCAAGCGCTTATTGGAGCTGATAAGAAGCGCTAAGGTCCCTTAAAGCCGCACTTGATGCACGTGTAAGCCTTCCCTCTTTTCCTGCAACGTTCACAACGCCATATGATGGCTTCTCCGCAATTGGGGCAAACGAATTTTACCGCTCGCTCGGCGAGTATGTTTCGGCCGCAACTGTTGCACTTCGGCAAGTCTAGGGACACTAATCTTATCTTAGAAATATTAAGTTGCTCACGTTTTCGTGTGGCACATTCGTGTTTCTGAGCTCAAAGGGGTCAAAGCGTGGGAAGGGCTAGACTCCGCTATGACCATCGACCTCAGAGGAGACGGATACATTAAGGTTTTGTACAATGAAGCGAGAAAAGGCGGGGAGCCCTTATCGCTCAGAGCTTCCAAAAGGCTTTTTGGGGAAGTCAAGGAAGGCGGGAAGGTTTGGATAGCTACAGGTTTTACCATACTCTGGGCACACCGCCCCGAAACTGACGGCATATTGGGGACGGCCGTGCTGGCGAGGATCCTTCGGGATATGGGTTGCGAAGTGGAAGTACTGACCGACAGTTGGAACGCCGAGTTTGTAGACGCTTACTTGAAAGAGGAGGGCATAAATGTGAAAGTTCTGCACATTTCCAATCATTCTGACGTTTACAAGTTGAAAGAAAAAATCGACGACGTAAAAGCCCTTGTGGCCATTGAGAGGCCTGGTAGGAACGAGAAGAATGTCTATCACAATTGCGTGGGGGAAGACGTGAGCGATCTGTGTGCCCCTATTGATTACCTCTTTGAAGAAGCAAAGCTTCTAACGGTCGGCATTGGGGATGTAGGGAATGAAGTTGGCATGGGGAACATAAGGTATGCTGTCAAAAAATACCACCCGTTCGGGGCAGTGTGCAGGTGTCCGTGCAAAGGAGGGATTGCCTCCATAGTTGGTTGCGACGAACTCGTCGTTTCCCTCACGAGCAATTGGGGGGCTTACGCGTTGGCTTTTGGCTTATCCGCGTTGAGCGGAGTAGAGCTCGACTTGGATGGAGAGAAAGAGAAGAAAATGCTGGAGAATGCCGTTCAGGTGGGGCTCGTGGATGGGCTTGACGGAATAGCGAAGCCCAGCGTGGACGGCATACCCTCGGAAAGGAGCGCCGATGTCGTGCAACTCATGGCAGATGTGGCGGAAAATCTAAAAACCTAAGATGGCGGGATCCTCCGGTTTGATGAGCTCTCGCAAAAATACTGTCGCATAAGAGCCTTTCATGAGAAAGAAACGAAGAGTGAGCTTTTTCTTCCCGGGGTTTAGCTCATCGTCTTTTTCGGAGATGGTTAAATCTTCGGCTAAAGCGACCGAGCACCTCAACCAACCCCGAGCTCGGATTTCTGGGAAGTCCTTGACCTTGAAAGAGGTCGTTTCAACGTTTTCCTCCTCGAGTATCTCCTTAATGAGTAGGTCCTGAACCGTGTTGCGCAACGTGGTCGCGTAGCCCACTACCTTTATGGCAGGGAACTCCCACTTTCCATACTTGAAAACGGGCTCCCCTGGCAAGGGCAGGAACAAGGAAAAACCTCGCTCAATGCGGAATGAAAGGGATAAGTTGAACAAGTACGATTGGTAGGCTTCGACGAACAAGTTGAGCAAGTACTTCCCGAGCCTCCTCAGGGCGCCCACGAAGTCCCTCGGGTTCTTCGACAAATGGTAAAGCACCTTGCGTTCGGCCCTCAGCTTTTTGGGGAAGTACTTCAAGGCTTCCTTGAAGTCTCTCTCCTCGTAAAGCCTCTTCCTCGCTTCTTTGTGGGGCGGAGGTTCTCCCTCGAATGTCCTACAAAGCAAGTCAATAACAGCCCCCTTGTAATCGCCGGAGAGGATCCGCTTCCCCACGATATGAGATATAGGCCGGATTACGCCGAACCTTTGATAGCCGAAGAAGTTCGGGAAAAGAGACAATTTCTTGGCGTGTTCGCGAAGTATTGGAGTTTCCGAGGGATTAACGTCCCTCAGCGTGATACGGAACTCATTGCCCAACATATGGGCAGAGGACAGGTGGAACGGGACTCCCGCGCGCGGATAGAGACAGGCATTTGTTAGGTCGACGTTTTTTAAGCGATCCAAGAAGCGCTGAGGGATGGTGATGAACTGGAAAGTGTGGGCCCTTTTGTCCTTGAGTCCCGCAACTCCTATCTCCTCGATCGGAATTCCTGTTTTGCGCGAGAGTTCCTCCAAGACATCCAAAGTCGATTCTCCCGTTTTCTCGAGCACGAGAAGAGCGTATCTCTCGCGTTTTATTTCACCTTCCGTTGGAGACGCCATTAAGCCGTCCTGAAGGACTTCCTTTACGACGAAGTCGTTCGCCTCTTGTCGCAATTTCGCTTTCACGGGCGGATAAGGGCTCCAGTAAACCCTCATGCCGATGAACTCGTCTAGCTTAGGAACCTTCATCGCAGGAGGGGGAGGTGGCCCGTTACTTTGTCGATCAATTCGGAAGGGGCGGGACCTATGCCCAAGCATGTCACCGTGTTGGGCGGGATCTCAGTGAGGCCCCTATCGACGATTAGGCAACAAGGCAATCCTAGCGATTGGGCTTTCTCCTTCAGTTGCAGGAGCTCGTCTAAGCTCGGCACTTTCAGAACTATCTTGCATTGTCCTTCGTCCAACCAAGCTTTTAGCCAATCAGGCTTCTCCTTTCTGGCTAATTCAACGCATGTAACGGCTGCATGGGCAACTTGGGCGGCGATTTTCCCCGGCCTCATGCCGAGATCCGTCCGGACGACGATCACTTGCTTGTACTTGAAGGACACAAGAGTGGATTACGAACACTCTTTATT
>CAYNNH010000012.1:0-18653 GCA_964398605.1 uncultured Nitrososphaerota archaeon
GTTAGAATCCATGAAAGTCACCGTGCCGTTTGCAAATCCTACCACGAAACTTTGGTTGTCGTATCCCTTACAGAGGGTAATCTGCGAGCCATAGCTCACGTCCCTCAGCAAGGCCCCCGTGGAGGCGTTGATTAATAACAGCTCATTTTCGAGCGCTATCGCAACCTTCCCAGCGAGGGGGGCAATCCCCCTGAAATTGCCTGCTTTAGCCAATTGCCAGATGATATTCCCGTTGGTCAAGTTTAAGCAGTAAACACCATCACCGGTTGTTACTATAGCCTCTTCTTCGCCATCGCTATTTACATCGCCGCATTCTATGACGAAAATCCACGAGGGCAATTGTTTGAACCACTTCTTTTTGTAGTAACGCGATCTGTAAACGTAATAACCGTAAAGCTCCCCCGCCCTTGTTCCAATGAGCAACCTTGGCTCTTTCCCGTAGCCTTCTGCGATGGCCGTGACCTTATCGTTAAAGCTTCTCGGCGATAAGCTACTAGTCGACTCCCCTAGTCCGATCGGTTGCCACGAACTGCAATAAATTGCAGTTGCCCTCCCCTCCCCGTTTGCGCCGCTTCCTCCGATGAACACCTGAGGGCGTCCATTATAGAGCAAATACTTGCTCTTGTGGACGACTGTTACGAATTTGACATCTTGCAGAACCGTCTTTGCACAAACCTCTCCAAAACTCTCGATTTGGACTTGTCCGAGGGACATGGACGCCGCAAGCAGGATAGCTATGAGGAACGCGCCCGCGAGTGTTAAAGCCCTCTTTTCGTTCATCAATTAACTTCCGTAGGAGCGTAATAAGATTACGTTATGAAGTTCCGTAGACCCGCCTCCTCCGCTATTTGTACTGCCATCCGCTTCTCACTACGGGTTAGCCTTCTCCTCAGTTCAGGAATTTCGTGGGCCCTCCATTCGGGGCGGTATTGGAACATGACATTTACTCGAATCCACTCGCCCAAGTTGCGGGCTATCCACTCCACAATAGGCCTCAAACAACACTCTAGGTGCTCGGGCAAAACGAGGATCCTTATGATGAGCTCCCCGAACTTCTTCGCGTAGAGGTGATTCCTCGTGCACGCTTCCCAGTACTTAGACGCATTCGAAATGCGCTTCGCGCACTCGTTGTTGCCGTACTTGAAGTCGAGCAAGTAAACGTCGGCAAACCCAGCCAACAGGCGAGCGAGCTCCTCGCTGTAGTAGGAATTAGAATTCCAGACAACGGGCACGTTTTCTCTGACTTTTCTCATGATGTCGAACCACGCGTGCGCCCACACGGTTGGCTCCCCTCCTACCATGTTCACGTTCCTGCACCCCCTCCGCCTCGCCCTGTCTATCGCCCTCGCTATCGCCTCGTGGCTTAACGCCTCGCCCGCCTCGTACCACTGCGATATGGTCCAGTTCTGGCAGTGCTTGCACGTCATGTTACAACCCATGGTGAAAACGGTGAAGCTCGGGACGAGCTCCGGCTCTTCGCCCAAGTGGTCGAACATGCTCGAGACGAGGATGTGTGCCCCCGCTCTACAATAGCCCCTTTCCCCAGCTAGCCTATCAACTCCACACCTCCTCACGCAGAAATGGCATTTCCTTAGTATCTGGTAAGCTATGGCGACCTTGAGGTCTAAGAAGGACGGCCTCGCCTCGGAAAGCTCCTCGAACTTCACTCCTCCTTCGTCTATCTCGCGCTGTAGCTCGTAGAACTCCTTTACCAAGCTATCGTGCTCTTTCCACAGATCGCCCAAGGAATCGTCTTCGGAGAAGCTCGCTTCCAATCGGCGGGCGATCATGAAGTTCGCTGGCTTTCTATCCGCCATCACGTCAAAATACCTCTTCAGCGACCGCCTAGCTTTCTCGTCCCGCAGTACCGCCACCGCGTCCGGCCTAACGAGCGCCCACATCTAGATGATGAAAGGCCACCAACCCCTTTCTCTCTTCTCGTACTCGCCCCTTATGGGGATTTCGTGCCTGCAACGAGGACACTTCCTATCTTTAATCTTCCAGTCCACGATGTCGAAGCCCCAGCGTTTGATGACCACTTCGCCACAGGAAGGGCAGTACGTGTGCTCCCCTCGATGTCCGGGGATGTTCCCCGTGTACACGTAGTGGAGCCCCATCCCCCTCGCGGTATCGTACGCCATTTCCAGTGTTTCGAGGGGAGTGGGCGGGACATGCGTGAACTTGTAGTGGGGGAAGAAGCGGCTTATGTGGAGCGGAACGTCGGGTCCCAATTCTTCCAAAATCCACTTGCAAAGCTTCTCGATGTCCTCCTTTTGATCGTTTAGCGTGGGGATGATGAGGTTCGTGAGCTCCACGTGAACCCCTTTCTCGTGCAGGATTTTGATAGTGTTTAGGACATCGCCTAGAACTCCCTTGCAGTAATTCGTGTAGAAATCTTCCTTCATTGCCTTCAAGTCGACGTTCGCCGCGTCCATGTAGGGCAACAACTCGTCCAGCGCTTCTTCGCTCATGTAGCCGTTGGTCACCCAGACGTTGAAGATGCCTTCTTTCCTCGCTAACTTCGCCACGTCCAACACGTAATCGTGCCATATAGCGGGTTCGTTGTACGTGTACGCTATGGAGCGGCACTCGTACCTCTTGGCTAGGGCGACGATTCTCTCAGGAGGGACGTAATTCGTGTATATGTCTCCAGGTTTCGCTTGACTTATTTCCCAGTTTTGACACCAAGGGCACTTGAAGTTGCACCCCACGGTCGCGATCGAGAAAGCGAACGAACCCGGCCAAAAATGGAACAAGGGCTTCTTTTCTATCGGGTCGACGCCGATGCTGGATACCTCGCCATAAACCAACGTGAAAAGCTTCCCCCCTTTGTTGCGCTTAGTCCCGCAAAAACCAGTCCCTCCTTCCGGAATTACGCATTTTCTGGGACAAATTAAGCAACGCACCTTCCCATTTTCCAGTTTTTCATAAAGGCGAGCCTCCTTTTCCATCCCAAATATGGGGGAATGAGTTATTATGTTGGGCGTTTTCTACTCGATGATCGTCGTTCCCGGTCCCGCTTCCCCCAATTTGGCCAAAAGGATTTCGCAGGAAACGGGGATCAAGCTCGCCAAAGTCCACTACAAGACCTTCCCGGACGGGGAGTCGTACTTCCGCATCGAGGATGACCTGAAAGGGGAGGAAGTCGTCGTCGTGCAATCGTGCTCCCCTCCTCAAGACAAACGCCTCGTCGAGCTCCTCCTCATGGTCGACGCGTGCAAGGACCTCGGCGCGGAGCGAGTCATCGCGGTGGTGCCTTACTTTCCTTACGCCCGGCAGGACAAGCGGTTCTTGCCAGGCGAGCCCATAAGCGTCAACACCGTCATCAAGTCCATAGAATCGGCCGGGGCGGATGAAGTCATCACGTTCGACATACACGAAGTCCACATCATGGAGCGATTCTCCGTTCCCGCCCACAACCTCACCGCCATGCGCTTGCTCGCCAAGCACGTGAAAAGCTTGGACTTGGAATCGCCTTTCGTCCTCGCCCCCGACCAAGGGGCCATGAGGCTCGCGAAGCCCTTCGCCGAAGTTCTGGAGACCGATTGCGACTTCTTCATCAAGCACCGAGATCGCGTTACGGGGGAGATCGAAACGAAGGAGAAGGAGCTCTCGGTGGAGGGGAGGGACGCGATCCTTGTCGACGACATAATAAGCACGGGAGGAACGATGGCGAAAGCCGCTCAGATATTGAAAAAGCTGGGCGCTAGGAGAATCGTAGCCGCGTGCACGCACCCCATCTTGTGCGGGAACGCCCTGCAGAGGATGAGGGACGCTGGGATTGAGGAAATAATCGGGACGGACAGCATAGAAGGTCCTTACTCCAAGGTTTCCCTGGCCCCCGAAGTAGCGTCTTTCCTCTCAAAAGTCGCCGAGTAATTGCGTAAGCTCCTTAGCGAACCTTCCTATTTTTTTCGTGGAAAAGCCACACATATTCCTCCTGTCGGGGGAACACCCTTCCCTCCCTTTAGCGGAGCTGAACGCCCTTTTGGAGATGGGGTCTAAGTCCTTCTCCTTCCTCGAGAAAGGGAGAATCTGTCGCGTTTCGGTCCTTTGGGATGCCGACCCGTCTTCAGTCCTCGCTCGGGCTTCCATGGTGAAGCTATGCCTTCTGGAGCTCATCCCTCCCAAACGCGATCCCCGAAATTTGCTCGACGCCTTCCCGTCGATCGATTGGTCTTTCTTAGAGGGGAAGACCTTCGCCATTAGGGTGAAGGGGGTGGGGAGGAAGGGGCCCATTTCCCTTTCCGGCAAGCTCGGGGAGATCATCCTGAAAAACGTGAAGGCGGAAGTTGACCTCTCCCATCCGGACTTCGAGGTATTCGTCCTCGTAGGGGAGAAGCTCTACACGGGCCTTAAGCTCGCCTCTTACAACCCCAGGCAGTTCTACGAGCGCAGGATAGGGAAACGCCCGTTCAAACACCCGTCCGCCCTCAAGCCTAAAATATCGAGATGCATGGTGAACCTCGCCCGCGCGAAGCCAGGGGATGTGTTCTTCGATCCCTTCTGCGGAGCCGGATCCTTGCTTATCGAGGCTGGCCTTTTGGGTTGTCGGGTAATAGGCTCAGACCTCAACGCCAAACTCCTCAGAGGCGCTCGAGAAAACCTCAGGTTTTACGATTTGGAGGACTTTTGCCTTGTCGTGGCAGATTCGGCATTCCTGCCCTTTTCTTCGCTAGGCCCCCTAGCGACAGACCTTCCCTACGGCAGGCGTAGCGCATCCATCGCTCATCCCCCCGACGAGATCGCCCGCCTCTTCGTGCGGCAACTCGCCGACCTGCTACCCGAGGGGGATTATGCTTGCATCATGTCGTCGATCGAGCAAAAAGTTCCCCAGTTGTGCCGAGAAGCTGGCCTCTCGGTCCTCGAAGTCCACGTGGAAACTCTCCACACAGGCTTGTCCCGTCACGTGACCGTGGTCCGTGCGTGAAGGGTTTTAGCCGAGCACCTATTTTATTGACTTGCTGAGAGTCGTGCTCTTGGGCACGGGGGCGTCCGTACCGACCCCTCACCGAGCTTTGCCCGCTATAGCCGTACTCAGGAAGGGCGAACTCCTGCTTTTCGACGCTGGCGATGGAACGCAGAGGCAGATGACCAAGGCCCGCATAGGATTCGGGAGGCCCATGCGGATCTTCGTGACGCACTTGCACGGCGACCACGTCTTCGGCATACCCCCGATGCTACACACCATGTCCATGTTGAAGCGGAAGCGCCCCCTGTACATCTACGGGCCTCCTGGGATTTCGGACTTCTTCCAATGTTTGCGCCGTAGCGTGAGCTTCTACCTCAGCTTTCCCTTGAGGGTATTCGAGGTGAAGCCCGGGATCGTTTGCGAAACGAGGGAGTATGTCGTGCGAGCAGTCGAAGTGGAGCACGGGATGCCCGCGTTCGCTTACTCGCTGGAAGAAAAACCCAGACCTGGAAAGTTCTATCCCGAAAAAGCGAGAGCGTTGGGGGTCCCGGAAGGACCTTTATGGCACAAATTGCAACACGGGGAACCCGTCCAACTGCCCGATGGACGCATAATTAGACCTGAGGAGGTCGTCGGCCCTCCGCGCAAGGGGAGGAAGATCGTCTATTCGGGGGACACGAGGCCTTGCGATGCCGTAGTCGAGCTCGCTAGGGGAGCCGATTTGCTCATCCACGATTCCACGTACGCGGAGGAGCTGAAGGACAAGGCCATCGAGAACTACCACTCCACTTGCGTGGAAGCCGCCGAAGTGGCGAAGAAGGCCGGGGTCAGGAAGCTAGTCCTCGTCCACATAAGCGCTAGGTACGAGGATCCCTCCCTGCTCGAAATCCAAGCGAAAAAGGTGTTCCCGAACGCGGTGGCCGGGAGAGATCTGATGACCCTAGAAATTCCCTATAGCGAGTAGGCGAGCTTCTTGAGCTTCTCGTAGCTTTTCAGAGGCTTCTCCCTCGATTCGACGATGATCATTCCGCCAAATCCCAAATCTTTCAGCATCCTCAGAACCCTTTCCCAATCGATGTTCCCGTTGCCTATGGCCTTGTGGGAGTCGTGGTCGCCGAAGTTGTCATGGGCGTGCACGTGGGCTATGTAGGCGCCGTACTCCTCTAAGAAGTCGTACACTTCGCCGGTGAGGTTGGCGTGCCCGACATCAAAGGCTATCTCGGCCAAGTCGGGCTTGTAGAACTTGCGGAAGTGCTCCAACTTCGAGAAAAGCCCAAAGGGATGGACCATGTTCTCCATGGCAATGGATATTCCGAGCTCCTCGGCTTTCCGCTTTACGATTTTGAGGCTCTCCTCGTTGATCTCGTACGTTTTGAGGGGGTAGATGTCGCTCAATCCCGAATACACGCCCGGGTGGAAGACCCACATTTCGGCTTCGAGGCGCCAACTCAACTCCATGGAGCGGGTGATTTCCTCGAGGACTACTTTCCTCACCCGCTCGTTGAAAGAAGCCAAGTTCATATCGGCGAAAGGCGCGTGCACGGCGTACCTGAAGTCGTAAACACCGGCGAGCTCTTTTAACTGCTTCACGCGTTCTTCGTTCAGCCTGTGAGTGTCCTCATCCGCCACCTCCCAATACTTGACGTGAGACCTGCGCTCCATTTCGCGCAAGAGCTCTTCGAAGGGCGTGCCGATCATGTAAAGGGTCGACAGCCCCACTTTCATGGCTAGCGACTACCCGCCCTAACTTTTAACTTCGCTTCTCTCCGATGGAGGGGCGAGCCAGTCTATGAGCTTCTGGGGATCATCGCACGTTATCTTGATCTCTATGGTTCCGAGGGGGCTTTCCCCGGGTTCGCTGAAGGAGAAGTGTCCCGCATAGGCGGCCTGTTTGTTGGCGTGGAAGACGATGGAATTCCCGATTACGCACTTGAGCAATTTGCTCCTCACGGCATCGGCAATTCGATCTCTTCTTATGAGGAAATGTAGCTTCAATAACGTTCTCTCGCCCTCTCCTCTCCCCACGAGAACCCAATGATCATCGCACTTGTCCTTCCCCGTTATTTCAACGTCGAGAATGTTTTTCACCGCCTGTCGAACCTTCTCTTCGTTTTCTGTCGGAAAGAGGGGAACTTTGACGCGGACTTTGACCATCAGCTTTTTATAACCGCCATTTTATGAGGATGGGTGGGCGAATGAGGAAGACGGTATGCTTGGTCCTCCTAGCGGCGATATTGTTGATCCCGATGCTGACGATACAGCCCGCTCACGCTAGGATCCATCAGTTCTGGGCGAAGGGCTACTACAAAAGGGACTTCAACGACCCCGAATACGGACGGGTCGACTACGTGTACATACAGGGCGCTACGGCCGAATTTAGAATCAAGGTTCTAAACGATCACCACGCGCCCGAGGCGAACTTCACCGTGTACGTGAGGCCGGAGTGGGGAGGCGAATACGTTTCTGAGGAGAAGAACGTAACGCTGAGATATTACGAAGTCAGAGACTTCTACGTAAAGAACGTTCCGATACCTACCGACAGGAACGGAGTCTTTTGGCTCAACGTCACGATCAAGTACTTCTACTCAACTGGCTCTGGCCGGGCATCCTATAATCAGTATGTGTCTATCTGCATATGGCCCGAGGCGAAGAAGACAGCTTACGAGAAGTGGTACAACGCTTCGCTCCTCTACGACGCCCTCTGGGAATACTACTATTACGCTTACTACCCTCCGTCCTCGTACATACCCGAGCTTTACGCCGCTGGTGACTTGATTGATAAGGCGTACGATCACCTCTCAAAGGGCGAATACGACCTCGCTTCCCAGACCGCCGACCAAGCTATGAACATATTGCTCGACATCAAGTCGAAGGTCACTTCGTTCTCCTCGGAATACGACAACGCCATGTTGGAGCAACAAAAAGCCTATACAGACTATTACAAATCGCAAGCCGAGCTCAATAACGCCCAAATCGAGCTGATCAGGGCCCAAACGATTGCTTGGTACGGATTCCTCATCCTTGCTATCCTAGGAGGCGTCGCCGCTATACTCTTCGGCCTTGCGTTCTTGAGGTACATGGAAGCCAAACGACTAGAGCTCCTCCACAAACTAAGCGCTGGAGAATAAGCATAACAGAACCTCCGGCTATTTTTTCACGAGCTCCAGTATAACGGGAGTCTTGCCTACGTGTTCCGCGCCTGTTAGCACTTTTTTCCCTAAGCGCTCGGCTTCCTGCCATACTTTCTTCGTCCTTTCCCTGAACTTCGCTTCCCTCGGGAGGTGGTGGTCGTATATCATCCACTCAAAGTCCGCTTCCCGCACAATTCTCGTTGCATTTTCCACCGCCCTGTTCAAGTTTATACGGTTAAGCATGTAGCCGAACATGTATGTCGGCGGGCCATCGAGTACGAGGTACGTCGGGTCGAGCTCCACGATCAGGTCGGCGTAATCCTCGATGATGGGCCCGCTCACGTCGCTACTGTGCACGAACACCTCGCCTTCGTGTTCTATGCGCGTGAGAAAGATCCAGCCCACGCGGCTATATTCAATGCCGTGGAAGAGGGGTCCTACGAACTTCAGCTTCGTGTTCCCGAACGAATACTCCTTCCCCTCGGGATAGACGACTCTGGTGGTGCCGAAATCCGCTTCCGGGATTACCCTGAACTTCGCCCACTTTTCCGCCCTTTTTTCGAACCATTTCTTCCCTTTGAGCAAAAGCTCCTCCCTACGCTTCTGGTAATCCCCGAAATCGAGACATACGCTCCGTAGGCGATCCGCCACGTCGTCGAACTTCTTCTTGCGGGGCTTACGCAACTCCAACGTCCTTCCGTGCTCCTTCCAGAGACTTGAGAAGAAATCGAGTGCCCTCCTCCTTTGTTCGTCGTTTATGTACTCGTTGGGGTTCTTCGCGAAAATCGTTTTCCCGGTGTAGAGCTCAACTTCCCTCGAGAAATGGTCCCAGTGGTAGTGGGAAATGACGATTACTTGGGCTTTCCTGGCGTACCTCCGGATCCTCCGCTTCGCCTCTAGGTACCAGGCGTGCTTCTGTTCATACGTGGCGGGAAAGCTCGGTTGCATGTGGGCGACTCCCGGATCGATGAGAACGGATATGTCGTCCGTCTCCACGTACACGCAACTCGATTTCGCCCCGAGCGAATCGAACCACACTAGGCGGATGTCCACTATTCCCTACGGGAAGCAAAAAATCACTTCTCGGAGAACTCCTCGTAGCACTTTAAGGCGAAGCCGCAATAGCCTAGGGCGGGCCCTCCTCCCATGAGAACGCACGTGGCGAGGGTTTCGATAATTTCCTCCTTTGTGGCTCCTTCCTCGACGGCTCCCTTGACATGTAGGGCTATACAGGGCTCACACCTCAGCACCACCGCTTCCGCAAGCAACATGAGCCTCTTGTACTTCGAGGGAATGACCTCCTCGAATTTTGTTTCCAAGTAGCCCGAGCGTACGGCCTTCGTAAGCTCGTCGAATGTCTTTTGAAGTCTTGGCAATTCCTTCCCGAAAATCTCCTTCGCCCTGTCCAGGTATTCCTTTATCCTCTCCTCTCCTACCATAGCCTCTTTCTACGCGCCTTTCGATTACCGCTTTGCGAACTCCTCGTAACACCGGACAGCGTAGCCGCAGTAGCCCAAGCAGGGCCCCCCTCCCATCACGAGGCACGTCGCCAACACCTCCATGATCTCCTCTTCCGTCGCTCCCGCTTCGAGAGCTTTCTTCATGTGGACGGCGATGCACGGTTCGCACCGCATGACCACCGATTCGGCGAGCATGATGAGCTCCTTGAACTTCCTTGAAAGCGCTCCATCCCTCGTCGCCACTTCGTAAAGCCTCATGAACGCTTCCTGAGCTTCCGGTATCTTTTCCTTGAACGTCTTATGGGCTTTCACGAGGTATTCCCTTATCACTCTCCTCGCCTCGCCCATGGCACTTATTAAAAGCCGACTTCCTTAAGGGCTTACCGTCAGAGCACCTTTACGGCGGAAGCCTTGAAGCAGACGTAGACTTCCTTCCCCACTTCCAACTTCAATTCGTCAAAGGACGCCCTCGTAATTAGCGCCACAAACTCCACGCCTCCCACATCGACTCTTATTTCGGCGAACGCTCCCGCTTTGTCGTAGCCTACTACTCGGCCTTTCAGAACATTCCTCATGCTCGATTTGGGGGGCTCTAAAGCCAATATGATGTCGTCGGGCCTTATCCCGATCAGACAGGTTCCTTTGCGCTCGGTGACCGCTTCCACTTTCGGCCCGCCGATGTCGATTACGGCGATCCCCTCCCTCGCCTCGATCACTTCGCCCCTGAAGAGATTCTTGAACCCCACGAATTTCGCCACGAACTCGTCGGAGGGATTTCTGAAGACCTCGTCCACAGAGCCCACTTGGACGATCCTGCCTTCTCGCATGACAGCTATGTGGTCTGCCAACAAGCTGGCTTCCGCTTGGTCGTGAGTAACGTGTATGAACGTCTTGTTCAAGCTTCGGTGGAGCTCCCTCAACTCCCTCCTTAACTTCTCCTTTTCCCGGGGATCCACGCCCGTCAGCGGTTCGTCGAGCAAGTATACGCTGGGTTCGACGACCATCGCCCTCGCGAGGGCTACCTTGCGTCTTTCTCCTCCGCTGAGAGTCTCCGGATACCTGTCCTTTAGGTGATCGATGTCCAGCAACTTGAGGACCTCCCCGACTTTCTCCTCAATCTCTCTCCGCTCAACTTTCCTCATTTTCAAGCCGAACGCGACGTTTTCCTCAACCGTCATGTGGGGGAAGAGTCCGTAATGCTGAGGGACGTAGCCTATTCGCCTCTTCTCCGGCGGAAGGTCGGTTATGTCTTCCCCGTCTAGGAAGACCCTTCCCTCATCGGGCCTTAGGAAACCCGCCACTATCTGGAGAAGAAGAGTTTTGCCTGCCCCTATTGGACCAAGGATCACGAAGTACTCTCCCTTCTCAACGCTCAGATTCACATCGCGTAACTCGAAATCCCCTACACGCTTGCGAATCCTTTCCAGCTTTACGCTCACTCGAATACTGACTTAGCTCCTTAAGGCACTAACGTTCGGCGATTAGACGGACGCCGACGAGGATCGCGAGGGCCATGAGTACGAGGAGCCCGGTCATGGGAATGGCTGCCGAGAGCCCGCGCGTAATGAAGAGGTAGTAGAGGGCGACGGGAGCGCTCATGGGATAGTACGCCAATATGACCACCGCCCCGAACTCGCTGATGGCCCTTCCCCACGTGAGCAAGCATCCCCTCAATATCCCTCGGGCGGAGAGGGGGAGGGTCACGTGCCAGAAAACCCTCGCGGGAGAAGCTCCCAAGCTCCTCGCCACCATCTCCAGCTCTACGTCCACGCTTTCGAACGCCTCCTGAGCCGCCCTTATCATGAAGGGGGCGCTCACGAACGCCATGGCGATCACTATGCCCCAGAGGGTTTCCGTGAAGCACAAGCCCGCCTGCATTAGAACCCGCCCCAAAGGCGCTTTAGGGCTCAGAAGCAATAAGAGGGCAACCCCTGCGGCATCGTGGGGGATGAGTATGGGGAGGTCGAGGGCGGCGTCAATGAGCGACTTTCCGGGGAATTGGTAGCGGGAGAGCACGTACGCTAGGGGGACCCCCGTCACGAAAACGATCACGGTGGCCAAAAACGCGGCGTAGAAGCTCGTCAGAATGGACCCTACGATGAGAGGATCCGTCAAAGCGCTCGCAAGCCCTCCCGAAGACTCGCCTAACGTGTAGATTATGGGGGCTAGGAGCACCACGAGGATGACGACGCCCAAGAGAACGAAGGCAACTTGAAAGGCGGAAGACCTAATCGGAGGGAAATTCTTGGACGTAGGGGCGTAGTTGAGGCGGGACTTCCTCCACATCAGGTACATACGCCTTCGGCAATACAACGAATCCGCACCGCTCGAGGATGTCGTGTCCCTCTTGGCTGAGCAAGATCTCGACGAACCTAATTCCCTGCTCGTAGTGGGGGGCGTTGTTCGGAACGGCGACCCCGTAGAGTATGGGCCAGCCTTTGACGACCGTCGGGATTCCGTGCTTCAGGATGGTGACGTTCACGCTCGCGTAGAGCTCTCTGTACTCCCAATTGCCAAGATTGATTTCGTCGGGTAGCTCTATGTACTTCAATCCCTTCGAAACGGCTTCGCTGTAGTACGAGAAGAGGTAATCGATCGCGCCTGCTTCCAAGTCGGCGATGAGGTCTATCATCTTCGGCTTTATGATCGTTTGCTCGTGCTCCCAGAGGGACTTGTTGATGGCCGGATTCCCGTAATATTTCGCCGCCAATTCCATCACCAAAAGCGCCCTATACCCGCAAGGATCCAAGTTGGGGTCCGACCTGCCGATCACTACATCACTCCTGTTGAGCACGAGGTACCAGTTGGTCTCGTTTATCTCGTCGGCGTACCTGCTCTTCTCCGTGTAGGCGATGACCATTTTATTCGAGGCGAAGACGGCGTACCAACTCGCGTAGCCCTCCTCCATCAACCAATCGGGGATAAGCCTGTAATCGGCCACGCCTATGACATCGCACGTCCTCCCCAACTCGGTGATCTTCTTCACCGCCATGACGCTGCCCGAAGCTTCTAGGGCTACCCTCCAGCGGGGGTTTTCGCTCATAAATCGTTGGGCGACTTCCGAGAAAGGCACCGATAAGCTCCCTGCGTGGAAAACCACTAGGTAATCGGGCCACAGGTAGCCATAATACCACGCGACAACGAGCCCCCCGATCGTGATCCCCAAGGTCACGACCAGCGCCAGTACGACTTTCGCCTTCATCGCAGGAATCGATGCTCCAGAAGCTTCAACTCGTAGTCCCAAGTGTCGTAGTAAAGGTTGCCTCCCCTCCACTCAACCTCCCCGCGCTGGTTGTCGACGTTGTCCGACCTCCAGTGGAGCTTCGGCGGCGTGAACTCCGAGCATATGTCCACGTTGGCCGCTAGCCTGAAGTGGTCGATGTTCCCGAAGTAGAAGCTGTGGTATTTCTCGACGGCCTTGTAGCGGGATCCGAAGGACAGGTCGGCGTACAGCCAGCCGTAAGGCTCCACGTAGAACTGAGCCCAATCGTGCGGTCCCGGGCTTACGGGGTTCATGTACCAGCCCGACTGCCAACGGGCGGGAACTCCGCTTATCCTGCAGAGCGTTATGAACAAGAGGGCGAAGAAGCCGCAGTCCCCGCGCAAGTTCCTCGCCACGTAATCGCTTATGCACTCGAAGGTCGAGTACTCGGGAACCAGAGCGTACCTCACGTGGGTCGTTACCCAGTCGTAGATTCTCTTAGCCTTCAGGTAGGGATTCTTCTCGTTGCCCACTATCCTCTCCGCCAGCTTCCTCAAGTAAGGGGTGAACGCGATGTGGGGGAGCTGTTCTGCCGTATACGTGCCGTATATCTTCTCGTCTTGGCACTCCTCAACCTTCTTCGGATCGACGCGCGCGAAGGAAGCCCTTACCACGTACTCGTACTCGACCCAGAACTCCAAGCCCTCCCCAGTCGCCTCTCGCTCGAAATAGATGGTTCTCTGAGGGGCGTCTTCGGGGGCTATTACGTACTCGCTTGGGTAAGCCGCCAACACCCGCACTTCCGGCTGTAGTTCATCGACCCTCGGGAGGGGGATCCAGCAGCGCACTTTCTCCCCTTCGGGGACGACGCCTTCCCTCACGGTGATCTTCATCCTGACCCTGTTCTTCACGGGGAGGACGAACCGTTCCCTCGCCCCTTCTCGGATTATCTGGTCGATTCTCTCGAGAAGGAGTCGCCTCGCCTTTTCCCTTTTCTCGTCTTTCTTGGCCCTCTTACGCGCCTCCTCGCAGTTCCTTACGAGGTTGGGAGCGAACCTCCTGAAGTAGCGGATCTCTCCTTCCACGAGCCTCCACTCGGCGTACCCTTCCTCCGTCCACCGCTCCAGATCGGATTCGTCGGCATCGGGGACGTATTTCCTCAACTCCTCTAGGGCCTCTTTCTTCGAGAGCCTAAAGTCGAAGAGAACTCGCCTTATCCGCTCCAACTCCCACTCCAGCCTGAGTCTTAGAAGCCCTTCCACCCTTTCGTCCTTGAGCATTTTCTCAACGAGCTTCTTCGCCAGCGAGAATTTCCCGCAATTCTCTAACCTCCTCACCTCGTCGGGCAATTGAACGACCATGAACTCGTAACCGCCCACGAAGAAATAAACGGCTAACTTTCTGCTAATTGCTCCACGACGTTGAGCACGTAGTTCATTTTTTGCCGGAGGTCTTCGAGCGTTCCTTCGTTCACAATCATCGCATCCGCCAAAGCTATGAGGTTCCCAAGCCCCACTTCCAGTTCCGCTATGTCCCTCCTGACGAATTCTCGCCACGTTTTCACGTCGTCCTTTCTCCCTCTTTTCAACGCCCGCAAGAACCTTGTCCTCGGCGAGGCGTGAATGGCCAAGAGCAGTTATGCCCTTCTTGTTGAACTCCCCGATTTCTTCCAAGTTCCTCGCCCCATCTATCACGACGAGCTTGTCTTCCTCGCTTATGCGCTCGCAACACAATTTCGCCACGGCCCCCATCCCCATGGTCTTACGCAACTCCCTCATGAGCTTCTCCAGCGTTTCCCTAGTTTCTTCCAATCCCCTCTTCCTCGCCTCCTCGCGAACGACATCGCCCATGTTGATCACTTTTATCCCCCTTTCGGCGGCTACGTTGGCGGCTTCGGTCTTTCCGGAATAAGGCATTCCGGTGATGACGAGGATGACCGTCATCTTTCACATCCACTTGCAATATATACGCAATTCAACGAATCAGTCGGATGATACTTGCCGAGAACTTGCTAAGTAACTCTGTGAAAGTTGGGGAAAATTGCCTTCTTTGACTGCCTAAGCTTGTCCATCTGACGCATGTTCAGCTAACTTTCACGCACCCCTTTACCCCCAGCGTAAAATCGAAACCCCTTCCTCCGAGAGAATCGACCCGTAAATTTCTAGAAAATGAGATGCTGAACGAGTTCTTTGTCGAGGGGGACGGGCACTAGTAATACCCTCAACCCGCTTTTTCTAGAAAAATTGACCGCAAGTCGAAATCGTCGAACCTCACTTAAATACCCCTCGCTCGGCTCTGGGCAATGTCATGGGTAAGATTTTGGGGGTGGAACTCAAGGGCATTATGCTCTATCGCAGGAAGACCTCCGTCAAGTTCCGCGAAGGAATAACCTCAATAATCGGGGATGCTGGTTCGGGCAAATCTTCCCTTTTGCAAGGGACAGCGCTCGCGCTGGGCCTTTCGAGGACATTATCTCCTCGAAAAATACGTGACTACATCACTCAAGAAAACCAGAAGCCCGTGGTCAACCGGGCGTACGTGGAAGTTTCCATCGACAACTCCGATGGAGCATTTCCCTTCGACGAGGAAGTCGTCACCTTAAGGCGGGAAATAAGGCTCACCGATGAGGGCAAACTGCACATGGTCTACAAGGTCAACGGGAAGCGCGTGACGATGAACGAGTACGTGCAACTCATTAAGCAAGCGGGCTACGAGCCTATACTTGGACTCAACGTGGTATTTCAGCACGGGATCACTCAGATAGCGGCGGACGCGGAGTATCGAAGGGAACTTATCGAGCACATCGCTGGGACGGCGAGGTACGAGCAGGAAAAGCAAGAAGCCCTCAAGAACCTGCAGGAAGCGGAAAGCAAGCTAGGGGAGATCATCAACGACCTCAACGCGAGGAGGGAATACGTGAAGGAGCTCGAACGGCAGTTGAACGAGTGCTTAAGGAAGCGCTTGTTGCAAAAAGAACTCGATAGAATCGAACTGACCCTCTCCCTTGATGAGATGGAGGCTTGGGAAAGGGAGATCAAGCGAATAAAAGCCGAACGCCGATCTTTAGCTTCGCGCATAACATCTCTCAAGAACAGAAAAGGGAAACTCGAGGCCCGCCTTGAGCGGAAAAAGACCGAATTGGAGTCCGTGGTTCAAGAGCTTTTGAAATTGGAAAAAGAAATAGACGCTCTTTCCGGAGAGAAGAACCAGTGCGAACTTGATGTCCGCCTCCTTTCGGAGAAGCTTCAAGAATTGAAGAAGAAGCTGTCGGAGATTTCCCGCCTAAAAGAAGAGAGGGAACGCGAGATTTCGGAATTGGACGCGGAGCTATCCCGTCTGAAGTCGGAGCTCCCGCAAAACGTCGAAGAACTTGCCCAGAGAATTCATAGACTAACTTCTAAGCGCGAAGAGCTGTTTCGGAAGGAGCAGGAGCTTTCGCTCACCATAAGGGCCTTGGAGGAGCAGAAGAAACGCCTCGAAGAGAGGATTGAGCATTACGGGCGGATTATCGAGCGTTGTTCCTCGATATTCGAGGAAATAAAGTCCCGCCAAAGGGAATACGAGGAGAAAATCAAGGCGGGAAAGGCGAATGTGGAGGACATCGAAGAGAACGTGCAGATCCTCGAAGCGAAGCTCTCCGAGATAAACGACATAATCTCGAAGCTCGAGAGAGCGTATCTGAAGTACAAGGCCCAGCGTGAAGTCTTGCGGAAAATAGTTCCGAGAGCTTCCTCCGCCGACTTCCTCGAGGATATGTCGTCCGCGGGAGTCTTGAAGGGCGTAATTGGAAGGCTTTCCGCTTACGTGAAGATTCACAAGCGCTACGAAGTCCCCGTCAAGGCCGCTCTGGGCGACTGGCTCGACGCCTTGCTCGTGAAGGACATGCGCTCGGCGATTTCCTGCTTGGAAGCGATAAGGAAAGTGGGCGGAGGCAGGGTTCGCATCATACCCGTGAAAGAGTTCTCCTTGCGCGTGAGGAAAGTCCCGACCATCGATTTCGAGGGGGCAATAGGCCCCTGCACGGCCTTCGTAGCTTGTAAGAGGAAGGATGTTCGCCCCGTAATCCGCTACTTGCTCGCCAACACGGTCATCGTAAAGAACGACGAAGCCGCCCTCAAGGCCCGCTCCTTAGGGTTCAGGGCGGTCACCCTAGACGGGGATGTGTACGGTCCCGAAACAGTCGAAGGAGGGAAGTTCGAGAGCGGATCTCTTCTCCTCCCGTCCCGCGAAGCCTTATCTTCTCTGAAGGAGACGCTTAAGACTCTCAGAGAGAAAGCTTCCCTCCTCAAGAAGCACCTCGAAGAGCAGAAGAAGTTGTTGCGTCAGGCCCAAGAAAATCTGAGGAAGACGAAGGAAGAAAAAGCTCAACTTGTTTTCTCCCTCAAAGCCATACGACAAGTGGTCGAGTCCTTATCCCTCACGAACCTCAAACGGGCAAGATCGAAGCTCGAGTCGGAGCTTAAATCTGTCACTAGGAAGCTGGAGAAAGTCCGAAGCGAGCTTGCTAGGATCCAAGAGAAACAGAAGACCATCGCCTCCCGACTCGAGGAGTTGCGCTCCCTCAAGGAGAAGGCCGAAGCCCTCTTCATCAAGAAAGCGGAGTTGGAGGTCTTGTTCAAGAACGCGACAACGTCCCTCGAATCGCTGAAGAAGGAGGAAGCCCGCGTAATTTCCGAAATTTCCCGCCTTGAGAAAGACCTGAAGAAGAGGGAGAGGGAGCTCGGCTTCCTCGAGCAACGCTTGTCCAAAATGCTCGCTTCCCGCGAGAAGTTGAGGCAGAGCAAGAGAAATATCGAAGAAGCTATTTCGGCCCTTCAAAACGAACTCCAATCCTTGGCGGAGGAGATCAGCGCATTGGAAAAGGAGGACATTCGCCTCCAATACGAGGAGTCGAAGTACTCGGATCGGGTGGCCGACAAGAAGAAGCTCCTCAGGAAGTACGGGGAGCTGAAGCCCTTTGAGGCGAAGAAAGAAGCCCTGCTGGAAACCAAGTTGATCATTGAGAAAGAACTCGAGGAAATCGGAGCGGTCAACGAAAGAGCCGTCGAGGATTACCCGAAAGTCGCCAAATCCTTCAAGATTCGCTCGCTGAGGTACAACGAACTTCTCAAGGAGTACGAGGCAATCAAAAGGACCATCGACGAAGCAGAGCGAAAGAAGTACGAAGTCTTCATGGAGACCTTCACTAGGGTCAACGAGAAGTTCCGGCAGATCTTCTGGGAAATCAGCGGCGGAGGGAAGGGCTACCTCGAGCTCGAGAACCCCGACGACCCCTTTGAGAAAGGATCGGGAATCCGCATGATCGTGCAGTTCCCGAATTCCCGCGTGAGCATCGCCGTCGAGAACGCGAGCGGTTGCCAAAGGGTGCTCGCTTCCTTGGCTTTCCTCATCGCCTTAAAGGAAGTGAAGCGTTGCCCGTACTACTTGCTCGACGAAATAGAGATATCCCTTCCCTCCGACGTAAACCCCGCCGTGGTGAAGCGAGTGGCGGATGTCCTCAAGAAGTACTTTTCCGACACCCAACTTATCATCGTAACCCACAGCAAGGAGATCGCTTCCATAGCCGAACGCGTGCTGGGCGTCTACGTGCCCAAGAGATCGGTGGGGTCGAGGGTTGTTGCCATAGACCGCGAGCTTTTCGAGCGTTCCGTGGGGGGTGAGGAGTATGCGGTCGCTGTATAAGATCATTTACGCTCCTCCGCTGGACGTGCTATTCGACCCGCTGAAGCTCCACAAGGTCGACCCGTGGTCCGTGAAGGTGCGCGAATTGTTACAGCGCCTCCTCGAGAACATGAAGGAGGAATTCGACCTGCCCACGGTGGGGACGGCTGTCCACTCCTCCTCCATCATCTACAAGAAGAAGGTGGAGAGCTTCTGGGACTTCGAGAAAGCCGAGAAAGAGGGAGGGAAAGCGGTTCGGAAGGAAAGGATCCCGCTCGATATCGAGC
>CAYNNH010000013.1:0-17597 GCA_964398605.1 uncultured Nitrososphaerota archaeon
CTCGCCCCTGGCAAGTACCACGCTTACGTCACGTACTTCGGCAAGACAGTCGTAGACTTCTGGATTTCTCCCAAGGACGATGGCTTCGTAACGATCAACCTGCCCATCGTTTCGCCCGCTACGACCACGCTAGGCATATCGATCGCTGTAGTGGTCATCATCACGGCGATTGCGCTGTTCTACTTCCTCTACTGGCGCAAGCGTAGGGCCTAAGCTTTTTTATGTCTCGGAAGGAGAAGTGGTCTAGTTTAATCGCCTCTTCTCTAGCCTTCATGGGGGCGACCATCGGAATAGGAAGCCTTTGGCGTTTCCCCTACAAAGTCGGAGTTTGCGGCGGAGGTTCTTTTGTGCTCGCCTACTTCGTGTGCTACATCGCCCTTACGTTGCCCGTTTACATGGCGGAAACGGCGATAGGGAAGGCGAGCAAGAGGAGCTTGGCGAGGTGTTTCGAGGAGATTTCCGGAAGCAAAAGGTGGTCCTTGCTCGGAGACGCCACCGTCGTCGTAGGGACGACGCTGAACGCCCAGTATCTAGTGGTCGTGGGCTGGACGTTGCTTTACATAGGCTACTCTTTGATGTGGCCTCAAGTCCCCCCTGAAGTCTTGTTTGAGGCGACCTTCCCGAGCTTCTGGTCCCTCGTAGGGCTTTTCTTCGCCTGTCTCATTTGTTCCGTCATCGTCGCGAGGGGGATTTCCTTCATGGAGCGGGTATACGAAGTCCTCATGCCCCTGCTCTTCATCATCCTCTCCGCTTGCTGTGTCTACGCTTGCTTTCTGCCAGGCTTCTGGGAAACCCTATCCTTCCTCTTCTACCCCAAAATCGAAACCCTCTCGGATCCGGCCTTGTGGCTGACCGCGCTGGGCCAAGCTTACTTCACAGCCGCCCTAGGCATCGGGTTCATGATCGCGTACGGGGCGTACATGGAGGAACAGCCCATCCCCGAGAACAGCTTCCTCGCAGCGCTGGGGGATAACATCGCGTCCATACTCGCCGGGATAGCCATCTTCGCGGTTGTCTTTTCCTACGGCCTGAGCCCTGCCGCAGGGGCGAGCTTGGCGTTTATATCCCTCATGAAGGCTTTCCAAGCGATCCCGCTGGGGCAAGTCCTCGCTTTCCTCTTCTACCTCTCCTTCTCGGCGGCTGCCATAGCTTCCACCAAGCCAGCCTTTGAGGTTTTCGCGGGATATGCGGTGGAAAAGTTCGGCATGAAACGCTGGAAAGCTTCCGCTTTGGCGGGCTTGATTCAGTTCGCTTTGGGAGTGCCCGCCGCCTTGTCGACGGACGTTTTTTACGCGTACGACTTCGGGTGGACGGTGTTGCCCCCTCTTATAAGCCTGTTCACGATCGCCTTCCTCATCAAGGCTTGGGGGATCTCGGAAGCGGAGAAAGTCGTCGTTGAGGGTTCCAAAATCAAAGCGGGCAAGTATTTCGCCTTCTGCACCAAATACATTGCACCCGTGGGAATTTCCGCCATACTAATAGGCTATGCACTCGCCTTAGTGGGCAAGCTTCATATCTAAGCCCCGTAATTTCGGGATGAAACGGCTGGGCCTATCGCTAATATTTGCCGTGCTTGTAATAGGGTCTTTGCTGTCAGTGCTTTTCGTTTCGAGAACGGTCAAGGCCCACACGATTACCGTCGACGGAGATCCGAGCGATTGGACAGGAACGGCCCCCACCACCGCGCCCGACACCGCGTACAGCGCTGGCGAGTTCATCGTCACGGATCCCAGCGGAGATCACCGTACAGACAGCTACTGGGATGGGGCTGGCACCTACACCGATCCCGTCGACATCCTAGAGTTCCGAATAACCTCCGATTCCAACTACCTCTACTTCTTGATCAAAGTCGCTGGCCTCGATACCGATGTCGCTTCTAACGCCAAATACGTGCCCTGTATAATCATAACCTTCAACGAAACCACCTATAATACGCAAGCGGGACGTTACCTTTGGAAGCCTGACCTCAAGGAGGATGCCTCATCCGCGGGGGGAACCACGCCCGAAGCTAGAACAAACGACATGAACTGGACATGCGAATTTTACATCAACTTCGGCGCGAGCGAAACCAAAGTATGCGTCTTTAACTACACGGGATCCTACGTATACACGGGCCAAGTGGCTACCAATGCGGGGTCTGGAGCTTCTCCCGGCTACATCGAGGCGGCCGTTCCCCTTTCTGCCTTACCGACTACGTTGCCCGATGGAACTCCTTTTGACATCAGGAACACACATCAGAGGATAAGGGTGGCTTCCTTCGTCAACCGAGATGGTGGGATAAACGACGATAGCTATTCGAACGTTAGGGACGTAGCGGGACAAACTCCAACGTGGCCTGACGAAATAAGCGAAACGGATGATTCCATCGACACGTACTTCGATGTTTACTTCAACGCGACCCCCGAGCCCGTCTTCGAGATGCCCCTCTGGTTCGCCCCCATAGGCTTCCTCGCCGCGGTTGCCATCACGGGCGTGCTATCCAAGAGATGGCTTCCAAGAAAGCCCTAATCCCCCCTTTCCTTTTTCTGCTAGTCCTAGCATTCCTTAGCGTGGTGTACTTCGTCAGGTTCATAGCCTCCGCGAGCTCTTACCTCCTCCTCTTGACGGGCATTCGACATTCCTACATCGAGCCTTCCCAAATCGCCATTTTCTTCCCGGATAAAGGCTTGGTGGTCGCCGTGGTAGACTGGAGGTGCTCTGGGGCAATTTCCATCCTCGTTTACGGCTCCATCTTCGTCGCCACCATTTTCCCCATGGAGGGAGATTATCGCTTGAAACTCCTCTGGCTTTTTTCCTCCTGCGCTTACTTCGTGCTCTGGAACATCGTACGCCTCTGGGCGAGCCTTGCGGCTGGCTTTTACTACGGTAGTTGGGCCTTCACGGCAATACACGCCTTCATAGCTCCCATCGCGGAGCTCTTTTGCTTCGTCGCCATTTGGGCCATAGCGGCTAGGTCGATCTCCTATGTGGCTTGAAGCGATCACCATAGTCCTATCGGCGATTTTCTCCGCTTACGCCGTGCGACACGTACTCTTCACTTTTGCCGCGTTGTCGGGGAAAAAGAAGCCCAACTACGTCGAGCACGCGGGGTATTGGACGCCTTTCGTCTCCATCATCGTCCCCGCCCACAACGAGGAGAAAGTCATCGGCAACCTCCTGAAGAAGCTGAGCGAACTTTCCTATCCCCGCGACAAGTACGAGGTCATCATCGTCAACGACGGCTCGACGGATGGGACTTCCGAGATCGCCCACCGCTACGAGGCGTGGTATCCCGACACTTTCAGAGTCATCGACTTGCCCCCAATCGTTGAAAGAGGAAAAGCCCGCGGAAGAGGGAAGCCAGCAGCCCTCAACATAGGGCTGAAGTACGCGAGGGGAGAGTTCATCGTCGTCTTCGACGCCGATTATTCCCCTCAGAAGGACGTCATCGAAAAGCTCATCGCCCCCATGGCGGATCCGAGGGTCGCCCTCACGCAAGGCTACATAGTCGTGTCGAACCCCAAAACGCTCGTGAGCCGGATCGTTTCGCTGGAGAGGTGCGGAGGCTACGCCGTGGACCAGCTCGCGAGAGACTCGTTGTCTTTGATCCCGCAGTACGGAGGAACTTGCGGAGCCATAAGGAGGGCCTTTCTCGAAGAAATAGGCGGGTGGGACGAACGTTGCCTCGCGGAAGATACGGATCTCACGTTCGAAGCCATCAAGCGGGGTTACGAGGTGCGCTACGTCCCCCAAGCTAGGACGTACGAGGAAGCCGTCCACACGTGGAGGCTGTACTTCCGCCAGAGGCTGAGGTGGGTCATGGGGCACATGCAGTGTCTGCGGAAACACATGGGGGGCCTGCTGCGTTCTAGGGTTAGTCTAGCGAGGAAGGTCGATGGGATGTTGCTCCTCTGGGTGTACGCTGTCCCCATACTCGTTTCGCTCGCGTGGGTCGTGGGCGTGTACTCCGTACTCGTCCGCCCTCCCCTCTGGGTTGGGCTCATTCCAGCGGCCATAGCTACGCTTGTTTACGGGGCCATCGGGAACTTCGCTCCCTTCTACGAGGTGGGGGCGGGTATTTTGCTGGAAAAGCGTCCTGCATGGCTCGTTTTGCTTCCCTTGTTGCTCGTGTCTTTCTTCGTTTGCATAGCGGTCTCTTGGGTAGCCGTGCTGAAACTGGCTTGGGCTAAGGTGCGCGGAAAGGAGGTCAAGTGGGCGCATACTCCGCACACGGGGGGATGATGAGCTTGCCATCCATCCTCTTCCTCCTGTTCTTGGGGTTCGTCGTCGCCCTACCTTTGCTCATCGTGGCTTGGCTTGCGAAGTCGCCTTATCTGCCTCCCGAACTTCCCCCTCCATCGGTGAGAGCGCCAGCGATACTCTCCCGAATTCCTCCCCTTCGCGCGGAAAAGGAATTCGTGCCCCCGGGAGAACGGAAAGGCTGGTTCGTCCTCGTCCGAGGGAATCTTACCGTTCCTGGATTCTCGAGAGTCCCCACGTCCCTCGTGGTGTTGGGCAAGCTGATCTTGGGCGAAGGGTCGGTAATTTCTGGGTGCGTCTACGCGAAGGAGGCGAAGCTCGAAAAATCTTCTCGCGTGGAGGGCTGTTTAATCGTCGAGGAATCGGCCTTCCTAGGGGAGAGTTCTGCCGTGTTAGGATTCGTCGATGCGGGAGGAAAGCTCACGGTTTGCGAGGGCTCCATAATAGCGGGCTCGGCGAAGGCCCCTTCCTGTGAGATCAAGAAAGGCGCTTTTGTGGGGAAGCTGTTGAGCTAGGCCACGTAGCTCGGTCCTTCCCGCTTCGGAGGCGGTCCCATCCCTATGACGGGTAGGGGGACGGGAGGGGGGACGCCTATGGTCCTGCTCACTATGGTCGCCTCTATGAGGACGACATTCGAGATGGCTTGCATGATCTGAACGGGGAGCGGAGAGCCTTTCTTTGCCTTTTCCGCTATTTCGTCGATCTCGGATTTTTTGCCCGCCACGTAAGCGGTTCCTTTCAAGTTTATCTGGGCAACCGGGGGCATGTAGTTGACCGTGAGGACGAAGGGGATTTTCGCCCTATTGTCCGAAACCCTTTCCACGCCCACTACGCTCAGGTTGGAATTGATCTCTACTTTCCCCTTGATGGGCTTGTCCGCGGGCCACAACCTCTCCGCCAGCACGTAATTGATGAGGACGTTGACGCTCGGCATCGCTTCCCTACCATCCCAAGCATATAAGCAAGCCTCTCTCAATTCTAGTGCGACGCTCCACGCTTTCGCTGAGCTGGAAGAACCTTTCTAGGAGAAAGATACGTGCCTTCTTGCTTTTGATTACCATCGTCTTGGGCGTGGGACTGTTCATGGGCGTTTTAACGCTTTCCGATAGCGCCCAGAAGGAATTCAACAGGATCCTCTCGAGGGCGACGGGGGACGTCGACATAGTCATCAGCAACAAGGTAAACGTCACCTTCTCGGAGAAAATAGCGGAGAACCTCAGTCAAAGGGCGGAAGTGGCGGGGATATGCACTCGTTTGTTGCTCCCCGCTACTTTTTACAATGAAAGCGGGTATCCGACATCGGGCTTCGTGTGCGGGATAGAACCCGGCGATTACCTCTACGCTTTCCTCAAGGTAAATGGGTCGTCGGCCCTCCGCCCGGGTTCGGTCGTCGTGAGCGAGTACATGGCGGAAATACTCCAGATCGAGGTCAACGACACGTTGCGCGTTTCCGTTTTTCCAACCGAGAGGACTCATTCCGCGAACCTGAACCTGACCGTCGTAGGCGTGTTTGAATTGCCGCCCTTTGCCTTCCAAGAAGCCTACATGGCCTTCGTGAATAAAACGTACCTGCAGAGCGTTGTCGGGGGAGAAGGACTCATTTCTAGGGTTTACATACGGCTAAAGGACTTCGGGATGGCGGAGTCTTTTGCGGAGGAGCTCGAGAAGGAACTCGGGCCCGACTACGAAGTCCTCGCCCCCCGAGTGGAGATATCCTCCACGCTGGAGGAAAGAAGACAAGGTTTCCAGTACAGTTTGACCGCCCTTTGCTTCACTTCCTTCCTCGTGTGCACAGTCCTCGTGTTGTGCGTCTTCATGACGGCCGTGGAAAAGAGAGTTCGCGAAATCGGGATTTTGCGATCGATAGGCGCCTCTAGGTGGCAGGTCTTCTCCGCCCTATTGGGCGAATCCATGTTGCTCTCCGCGATGGGCACGGCCATTGGCCTCATCTTGGGCATCGTACTCGCCAAGGTACTCCTAGAGCTGATCTACGTCCTCTTCGGGATTAGGATAAGGTCCTTCGTCGTGACGATCCCGTCCCTTACGTACTCGACCGTCGTCGGTCTCGCCATCGGTTTCCTAGGCGGTTTTTACCCCGCGTGGTGGGGGAGCAGGGTCGACATAGTCAAAGCCCTACGGCCCATAGCGGGAAAGACCCACGCTATCAGATACGGGGCTTACCTCACCGTAGGAGGGGCGGCTCTCTCCGCCCTTTGCTTGTTCATTATGGGGGGAAACTTCCTCGTAAGGCCCGACATCTCCCCGGCGCTCGTCGAGTTCCTCATCGCGGTGGCGTTAATCGCTTCCGTGGTTGCCCTGACGGGAGTTCTCAGGATCATAGGTCCCATTGTTGGGAGGATTTTCTCGCCCATTTCCCGCCCCGTTGCCTCCCTCGCTTCGAAGAACTTGTCCAGAAACCTCATAAGGGCCGCCTTCTGCTTGGGCGTCCTCATGGCCATCATCCTCATCATCATAATCGGAGGTGGATACCGTAGCTCGATTAAGCAATCCATAAACCAGTCGATCGTCTCCCTTATGGGGAAGACGGACGTAGTCGTCGAATGCTTCTTGAACCCGCCTACGAGGCAGTTCGCCAATAATCTTAGCCAAGTGGAGGGCGTAAAGACGGTATGTCCATTTTTCGTCTTTGCCGGTAAGTCGTTGACGGCGTACAATCCCTACAATTACTCCCTCAACGCCTCCGTCGTTCCGATCGTTTCGAATCTGGAGGGATTGCCCATCGACTTGGAGGTGGAGAACATGACCCTCGAAGAAGCAGTGGCCCTCATGAGGAGCAACGACACGTACGTCATCATCGTCGACGAGACGGCGGCCCGCCTCAACGTGACGCGGTGGGATCGGATAGTCCTGCCCACGCGCTACGGGTTGCGGAACTTCACCGTTTGCGCCATCTTGAAAGTGAAGCCCAGCATGGTCGCTTACGCCATCACGGGCTTCCAGAAAGGTGTCCATGCCATGTTCGTCAGTTACGACTGCGGCAACAAATATTTCATGCCAATTAAAGACCTAGCCAATGCCTTCCTCATCGACGTAGTTGAAGGGTATTCTCCAAGCGATGTGAGGGATGAGATACTCGACTTGTACGGTTCGCAAGGATCCGCTGGCCACTACGTTGATTTGGTGTTCACCGTCGACGACCTCCTAGAGGAAGTGGGCGACTTCATCGACCGCATCTTCATGATTTACACCATGCTCTTCGTATTCGTCGCCCTTGCTGGCCTAATAGGGATAACGACCATTTTCCTCCTCAACGTGAGCGAGCGGAAGTATGAGATAGGGGTCTTGCGTTCTCAGGGGATGTCCAAGACACAAGTCGTGGGGACCATAGTGCTCGAAGCTGTCCTCCTCGCCGTCATAGCTTCCATATTCGGCGTTCCACTGGGCATTTACGCCCTCGACTTCTTCATGAGGTACATATCCGTTAGGGGCTTCCCCATGGTCTTCGTCTTTCCGTGGGAAGCCGTCGTGACGGCCGTCGTAATCGCCATCGGCATGTCCGTCCTCGCCTC
The DNA here is from genome assembly GCA_964398605.1 of uncultured Nitrososphaerota archaeon. GTDB lineage: Archaea > Thermoproteota > CAYNNH01 > CAYNNH01 > CAYNNH01 > CAYNNH01. The sequence continues at coordinate 7,770 of CAYNNH010000013.1, forward strand.
CGCGTATCCGTCGCGCAGGGTGGCGGGAATGACGGTCGTGGAAGCCATCAGGGGTAGGTAACCGTTTAAGAAAGCCTCCCGAATTATCTAGTCTTGAGCGAAATCGTCATCGAGGCGGAGAATCTAGTGAAGAACTACCAGCTGGGCAAAGTCATTGTTCCCGCGTTGCGTGGCTTGAGTTTCAAGGTCAGGAAAGGAGAGTTCCTCGTCATCATGGGGCCCTCAGGCTCCGGAAAATCCACGCTCCTCAACCTCATAGGCGGGCTCGACAAGCCTACCGAGGGAAAGGTGATCGTTTGCGGCCAGGACCTGAGCAAGCTTTCCGAGAAGGAGCTCATCAACTTCCGCCGGCACAAGGTCGGCTTCGTCTTCCAGTTCTACAACCTCATCCCCGTCCTCACCGCCTACGAAAACATCGAGTTGCCCATGCTCATCGCGGGCTACGACGAAGAGTACGCCCGACGCCGCGTGGAGGAATTGCTCAAGATGATCAAGCTCGAGGACCGCGCCCACCATAAGCCCGATGAGCTGAGCGGGGGAGAGCAACAGCGCGTTGCCATCGCGAGGGCTTTGGCGAACAAGCCCGAGATCGTTCTCGCCGACGAGCCGACGGGGGATTTGGATAGCGAGACAGGACGTCACGTCATGCAATTCCTCCACGACCTCGCCAAAAAAGAAGGGGTTACGGTCGTCGTCGTTACCCACGACCCCATCGTGCTCGAGTTCGCCGATAGGATCCTTCACCTGAGGGACGGGAAGATAGTGAAGGAAGAGCTTGTCTGCCCGAAGTGCAAGAACCGCTACCCTTCCAACATGCGCAAGTGTCCCGATTGCGGAGTTGAGCTGGGCGCATGGGGCTCAGAGTAGCTTTCCTCACTTGGGAATACCCTCCTAGGATCGTAGGCGGGATATCGCGACATTGCTACGGGCTGGGGAAGGCCCTTTCCGAATTGGGGCACGAGGTGCACATCGTAACCCTCGAGTTCCCGGGAGCCCCTCCCGAAGAAACGGAGGGTGATCTGCACATCCACAGGGTTCGGGTCGAAGTGGGAAACCCGGACTTCCTCGTCTGGGTCTTCCTTTTCAACCACTTCATGGAGAAGAAGCTCGCTTCATTGGGCAAGTTCGACGTGGTGCACGCCCACGATTGGCTCGTAGCTCCTTCTGCAATCGCGTCGAAGCACTTCTTGAACGCTCCACTCATGTCGACGTTGCATAGCACGGAGTTCGGGAGGTCGCAGGGATTGCACGGTCCTTCTTCCTACACCATCGACGGGATCGAGTGGTGGCTTACTTACGAGTCGAAGAAGGTGATCGTCGCGAGCGAAGCGATGGCTCACGACGTTTGCGGGTACTTCAAGCTTCCCGCCGAGAAGGTGGAGGTTATCCCCAACGGCATAGACCCTGCCCGATTCTCCGTCGAGGTGGATCCCGCCGAAGTGAAGCGGAGAATAGGCGTCCCCGAAGACGCGCAAACCATCTTGTTCGTCGGAAGACTCGTCCCCCAGAAAGGCGCCGAGTTCCTCATAAGGGCGATGCCCGAAGTCCTCAGGGATTTCCCAAAGGCGAGGCTAATCGTTGCGGGGGATGGTTGGCAGAAGGATTACCTCATGAAGCTCGCCTTCTCCTTAGGGGTCGACGACTACGCGAAGTTCTTGGGATTCGTCGAGGAATCCTTCCTCCCCAAACTCGTGAAAGCGGCCGACGTGCTCGTCGTTCCATCCGTCTACGAGCCCTTCGGGATAGTCGCCCTCGAAGGGATGGCCGCCGGAGTTCCTGTCGTCGTGAGCAAGACGGGGGGCCTGCAGGAAATCGTGGATCACGAAGTCGATGGGCTGTGGGTGTACCCAAGGGATCCTTTCTCCATCGCGTGGGGCATCCGCAGAATCCTCTCGGATCCGGCTTTCGCCAAGAAGCTCGCCGAGAACGGGCGGAAGAAAGTGGAGGAGAAGTACTCTTGGCGCAAAGTCGCCCTTAAGACGGCCGAGCTCTACCGAGAAGTAATTTATGGGGGGTCGTAGATGGAAGTGTTCCGCCGAACGCCGTCGGATCCCCTGCACATCCTCTGCGCCATGCACAACATGGGGTTGATCAGCGAAGACCGCTCCATGACGGTCGAGGAAATAGCAAACAGAATTCACCTTCCTCCACAGGAAGTGAGGAAACGCCTCGAAGAATTGCTCGAAATGGGCTACGTCCACCTGAAGAAGGAAGGCCCCATCGAGAAGTATTACCTGAGCCCCGAGGGGATTCTGAAGGTTCTTTCCCTCTACACGTAGTCCGATAGGGCCTTCGCCGCTTCTTCCGGAGCGATTATGTTGATGAAAACGCCTGTATTTCGCTCGAACCCCGCTTGCTCGGTGAGCTTTGGATAGACCTCTAGGTGCCAGTGGAAGTCAACTCCCCTTGCCGCGACGTGGAAGCCGTACATGTAGGGCGGGTCGTTGAGCAAGTCCTTCAAGGCCTTCAGCGTCCGCTTGAGCAACAGAGCAAACTCGTCCAAGTTCTTGGCTTCTAAGAGGGAACGCTCGTGCTTTTTGGGCACTATCCAGAACTCGAAAGGATGTATCGCCGCCCACGGACAGAAAACCACGAAGTTCTCGCTCTCCAGAACGATCCTCTCCCCTTCTTCCAATTCCTTTTCGATCACTCGGCACATCTTACACTCGCTCCCGATCATCCCTTTCCTCTCGGCTTCGATGAGCGGGGGCTCGAAGGGGAGGGCTATTACCTGCGAATGGGGATGGGAAAGGGAGGCCCCTGCCCTCTTCCCGTAGTTCCTGAAGACGCAGACGTACCGGATCCGCTCGTCCTCTATGAAAGCCTTCGTGCGGTCGACGTACGCCTGAACGACGAGTTTTATCTGCTCGTCCCTCGCCACCGCTGGCTGTTCGTCGTGCAGGGGGCTCTCAACGATGACTTCGTGGTACCCGTAGTGCTCCCCTTCGGGACGCAAGGCGGGGTATAGGTTCGGGAAACAGCGCACCAGCCAATTGCTGGGGCGCTCGCCTTCGCCGTCCTTCGCCTTAATTATCCCCTTTCCTGAGGGGAGGTATAGCAGGGTCGCCGGTGGCGTCATGTGTTCGTTTCCCGGACAAAATGGACAAGCTCCCTCGATTATTTCCTCCTTTTCCTTCACTCTGAGATCCGTGGGCCTCTTCCTTCTCTCCGTTGCTATGATCGCCCACCTATTCAGAAAGTAGTCCTTCCTCAGCTCGCCCAATTCACAAGTCTTAAAACATCCTTTTTTAACTTGAGCTAAGTTGCCCGCCGTCGCTTTCATATGGCACATCCACCAGCCCCCTCCACATGACGGTTACTTGAAGGAATCCGTCGAGAAGAGCTACCGCACCCTCCTGAAGCTATACGAGGAAATCCCCGAGGCGAGCGTTTGCTTCAACATAACGGGGTGCACCATCGAGGGCCTCGCCGAGAATTTTCCCGACGTTCTCGAGGGTTTGAGGGAAGGGTGCGCGAGGGGCCAATTCGAGATCCTCTCGTCAGCGAGCTACCACCCCATCCTCCCGCTGATCCCCTACGAGCACGCCGTGGATCAGATAAAGCACAACGTGGAGCTCATAAGGAGACACGTAGGCTTCGAGCCGAAGGGCTTCTTCCCGCCGGAGCACGGGTACGCCGCCCCCATCATCGACGCCTTGAAGGAGGCTGGTTTGGAGTGGTTCATACTCGACGAGCTCGTCGTGAAGAGGTCCCACCCCGACTTGGGAGAACTCTACAAGCCTTTCTGGGCGATTGGGGCGAGGGAAAAAGCCATATGCGTCGTGAGGGCGAAGCCCATAAGTCAAGGACTTTGGGCGGCGAGCGTAGGAGGTTTCAGCACGGACGACTTCCTCAGATTTTGCGAGCAGTTCCCCGACGACTTCCTCCTCGTCAGCTCCACCGACGCCGAGCTGATAGGGTTGCACTGGGCGTACGGCCCTACGTGGCTGAGGGAGTGCCTACAAAAGTTGCTCAAGAGCGAGAAAATCGAGCTCGTGAGAGTGTCGGATTGGCTCCGCGACCACCCACCGTCGAGGACTTTGTTCTTGAACGCGGGGACGTGGGCCCACGACGGGAAGTTCACCCTGTGGACCGAAAGGCCGGACAACGTGTCCCTACACCGCTTGTGCTCCTTCGCGAGGCTAAAAGTGGTGACCGCCGAATACTTCGTGCGATTGGCGGAAGCCTTGGGGATCGATACTTCCGAGGTTAAGCCCCTCCTCAAGGAGGCGAAGAAGACCATCTATCTCGCTGAGATGAGCGACGGATATGGCTGGGATCCCGTCCCCTTGAGGAAGTCCTTCGCCTATTCTTCGATAATAAAAGCGGAGGAGCTTGCCGACGAGATAATCGAGTTGGTGGTTTGTAAGGTGAGAAGAAGATGACCTATTTCTCTTTCGTTTGGAATTTCTTCCAGACGCCGGGGCTTTCTAGAGACCTCCGCAAAGTCGTGGAGCTGAGCTACGCCCCCCTCGTGTCCTTCTACATCGAACACCCCGATTACCCGTGCGCCATCTCCCTCCCGGCTTCCCTCGCTCGCTACCTCAGGAAGTCGGCCCCCGACCTTTTCTACGACCTCGTCGAGCTCGTGGACAGGGGACAGGTGGAGTTGGCGACCACATCCAAGGACCTCGTCCCCCTGCCTATCGTGCCGTGGTGGGAAGTCCTCTCCCAAGTCATCGAGGGCTCAAGGGGGATCTTGGGGTGCTTAGGCTACCGTCCTTCGGGCTTCGTCCCCCCAGATTACGCCTACTCTCACGCGGTGGCGTGGGCTTGCGCCGAGGCCGGCTTCTCTTGGTTGTTGCTCGACGAGTGGACCTTTAAGCTCACGAACCCCCGTTGGGATTGGAGGTGGACATTCAGGGCCCACTGGCTAGAAGTTGCGGGGAGAAGGTTGCCCGTCCTTTGCCGCTCCTTTGGGGTGAGCAGGGGAGTGTGGCTAGCTTCTGTGGGTGCTTACGATGTCGACAAAATCCTCGACCTCGCTTCCGAGCTCGGCCCCGAGAACATCCTCATCTCCTGCACCGAGGCTCAGCTGTTCGGTATATACTGGAAAAAGGGCTTGGGATGGTTGGAAAAAGCGTACGACAGTCTCTCGAGGAAGTGCGAAATCGTCCTCCCGTCCCAATACTTGAGGGAAGTTCCCCCAGAAGGGACAGTGTTCTTGAATGCTTCGACGGCGTTGCCGGATAGGTCCTTCCGCATGCTCGTTAAGGCTTGGGAGTCTCCTTGCCTGGATTCCTTGCTCGAAACCCCCCGCTGGCTCTGTTGGCTCATCCCCAACCTCGCCGACTTGGCCGAGGCTCTAGGAATGGACGTAAGGGAGACGAAGAAGATGTTAAAGGAGGCGAAGGACGCCCTCTTCAGAGCGGAGTCGGACGCCCCTAGGAGATGGGACTTCGACGTTCACAAACTGATCTCCGCTTACGCCAATGCGATCCGGGCGGGCGAACTCTGTCGTCGGTCAATGGAGGTGATGGGACGTGCTTAGGTATGGAGTTCCGGCAGTCGAGAAGAAGAGGATCCCGTTTAGGCTCCCCCTAGTCCCATCGGAGAGGCTGTCCATACGACACTCCGTCGATTCCCTGCCCATAATGGGCGATCCCCCGAGGGACACGTGGGACCTCTGTTGTACGTTCGGTTGCCTCACGAAGTACGATAGGTACTCAGGTCTAGTCGATGGCGAGCCTTTTGGGTTATGGCTTTGTCCGGGTTGCGACGTTCAATTCGAGGTCTTCCTGGGGGAGCTAGCAGATTGCCTCGACCGTTGCGGTTTGCTCAGGTGGCTCTCAGGGGAGCGGGAACGTAGCGTAAACTACCTTAGCCAAAGAACGTTCGAGCTCGAGAAAAACTTCGACCAATTGCGGAAAGACGCGGATCGCATCGAAGGCGAGATGTCCCGCTTAGAGTATCGCCTTTATCGGTTGCGTAGGAAGTTAGAGGAGGTGATCCCGTGAAGAAGGAACTCCGCATCATAGAGTGTCCCATTCGTTGTCCACTGAGGCCTAAGCCCATCGACGTGCGTCTTAGGGATGGCCGGGAAGTCCGCATATGGGTGTGCGATGGTTGCGACCAACAAGTGTACCAAGCCTACGCCCAGCTCGTCGCCCTCAAGCAAGAACTCGTGAAACTAGAAAGGTTGGACAGCGAGCGGTATTGGTCTATCGACGAGTTAGCTCGGCGAGTAGCTTCTTTGGAGAAATCCGCCGAAGACTACACCGCCCACATGCGCTTCCTAGAAGAGCGCATCAGACACATCATGCGCGATGTTGAGGAGCTCGAGCACAAACTCGGGGAACTCATCATCAAGTTGAGGAAGCGCAGGCTTCCCGACGTAGCCGTCATCAAGGGAATAGGGCCGAAGTACGCGAGGAAGCTAAAAGCCATAGGCGTGGAGAACATCGCAGATCTCGTTAGGCGATCGCCGAAGGAAATAGCATCGAGCCTGAAGATATCGGAGAAGAGGGTCCACGAGTGGGTTCGAGAAGCGAAGAAACTCCTTAGGGAGCTGGCCCTCGAGTAGCTAAATCCCCTCTACCCACTCGACGGGGACACTCTTTGGGAACATCGACTTCGCAAGTTCGTAGTCGCTCGGCCGAGCCACGTCCATCCAGAAGGAAGTCGTCACGTAGGCGTTCAGCTTCTCCCCCGCCTTCAGCACCTTGGGCAGTATTTCTTTCTCGAGCGAAATGGGGGTATTGGGCGGGATGTAATCGAATATCTTGGGCTCGAACACGTAAATCCCCGTGTTGACGAACCTCTCCTCGTGGGGCTTCTCGACGAAACTACTTATTTTCCCGTCCTGGAACTCGACGATCCCGTAATCGATGGGGAAGCTGTGCTTCTTGACGACGATGGTCCCTATACCGCCTTCTTTTCGGTGGAATTCGATGACCTTCCTCAAGTCGACGGTGGTCAGTATGTCCCCAACCGAGCAGACGAAAGTCTCGTTCCCGACGAGGGGTTGGGCTTTCTTGAGGGCCCCTCCCGTATCCAAGAGGACTTCTTCTTCCGAGTACGTGATCTTGACGCCCAAGCGACTCCCGTCCCCGAAGTAGTCCTTTATGTGCTCCTTCTTGTACCCGACGGCGAGGATGAACTCCTTAATGCCGCAGTAGCTGTAGTGCTCGATGAGCCTTTCCAAAATGGGCTTGTTCCCGACGAGCAGCATGGGCTTGGGGACTTCGTACGTGTAGGGATGGAGCCGAACGCCCAAGCCCCCCGCGAGAATCACCGCCTTCATAGCTCATAGGTAGCCGTGGAGAATTCTAAAGCTTCCCTAGGACAAGCTTTCACGCAGGGCATGTCTCGGTCGCAGAGGTCGCATATGAGGGGGTACTTCGTTTCCGGGTGCAGGACGATTACCCCATAAGGACAGGCTTTCGCGCAAACCCCGCACTTAATGCACTTGTTCCTGTCGAGCCTGACGATGCCGTCCTCCCCCATGGTTAGGGCGTTCTTCGGGCAGGCCTTGACGCAGGGGGGATCTTCGCAACGGTGGCAGGCGTGGGCGTAGATGTAAACGCCCTTGCGCACGATCTTTATCCTCGCCTTCTTCGGGTTCATGACTCCTTCCTTCGCTAGGGAGCAGACTAATTGACAGATGCCGCAACCGGTGCACGCGTCGGGGTTTGCGTGGATGAAGGGCCTCATGCTCCACCCCACAAGTCCCTGGCCACGTCCTCTAAGCCGAGCTCGAGGAGCTTCTCCCTCGTCGGCCTTCCCTCCCCGTCCCAACCCCTCTCGCGGTAGTAGTCGTCCAGCAGCTTGTCGTGCATCTCCTTCGTTATCCTGTGCCCCCTCGCCACGCCGGAAGGAATGGGATCCTCCATGACCCTAGGGGGCGGGTAATCGTCTTTCCTCCCCGCTCCTTCCCGCACGTTGAACGCCTTCTCCAAGTTGTAGATCCTCTCTCCAGCCTTGACAAGCTCTTCTACGCTCACGTCGAACCCCGTCAGCAACCTGTAAAGCTCGGCAGCCACCTCCACGGTTATCACGGCCCTCGTGAACTTGCACAGGATAAGCGAATCGTAGACTGTGTACACGTCTTCGGCTTCTTTCACGAACTTCCCCTTCCCCGCCACCCCGAACCTGTCGAGCTTGCCTTTCAAGTCTGGGCTGTAGGCCCCGGACCTCAGGTGGCAACCCCCCCTCGTGGAAACGCAGAAGCCCAAGTCCGCCGTCGTGAGCCCCCTGATGTCGTAGCCTGGCAATTCGAGCCCCTTGACGTGCAGGGCATATCTTTCGGAGCCCTTCCCTATGATCTCCGAAGCCCTCTTGGTCCCCTCGGCGAGCGTCTTGCCTATTCCCCTCTTCCAAGCGATCATCCGCAACAACTCGATCAACGCGTCAGAGTTTCCAAAGCGCGCGTCCAAGCCCCCCAAATCCTCCTTCGTCAGTATGCCCCTCTCGTAGCACTCCATGGCAAAGGAAACGGTGAGCCCCGCCGATATGCCATCCATCCCCAGCCTATCGCACACCTCGATGGCCGCTATGATCGCTTCGGGTTCCCCAACCCCGCAGGCAGAACCCAGCGAGTAGATGAGCTCGTAGTCTATGCTCGCCCGAGCCCCAGCGTACTTGCCCGTCCTCACTTGGCATATGTGATCGCAAGCGATGGGACAACAGGCGCACGCCACTTTCTTGACGAGGTACTTCTCCTCGAACACTTCCCCGCTTATCGCTTCCGCTTTGTCGAACTGGGCATCCCTCCAGTTGTAGCTGGGGAGGGCCGCCAAAGCGTTGAGGGGTAGGACGTTCAGGGGGGTGCCGTAAGTCCTGTATTTCTTCGTTCCGGGGCTTATCGCGAGCTCCCTGTAGAGCTCTTTGCACACGGAAACGAGCCCGTCCAAGTCGTGGACGCTCACTTCTCTGTGGCCGAAGGCGGCTACGGCCTTCAAGTTCTTCGACCCCATGACGGCGCCCATTCCCGTCCTCCCCGCCGCCCTCCCGTCGTCGTTGATTATGCACGCGAACCGGACGAGGTTCTCCCCGGCGGGCCCTATCGAAATCACCCTCGCCTCGGGAACGCCGAGCTTTTCCTTCACCCTCTTCGCCGTTTCCACGGTGTCGAGGCCCCAGAGGTCGCTCGCGTCCACGATGCGGACTTCCTCGCTTATCCAGAGGAAGCAAGGCCGTTCTGCTTTGCCTTTAATGACCACCGCGTCGTACCCCGCGCACTTGAGCTCGAAGCCGAAGAAGCCGCTCGCGTAGGACTCTCCGAAGAACCCCGTTTGGGGGGACTTCGCGAACACGCCGTACCTGCTACCCGTCGGCACGATGGTCCCCGCGAAGGGGCCCACCGCCAGTATGAGCGTGTTTTCCGGGGAGAAGGGATCCACGCCCTTCGGGTTCTCGTCGTAGAGGAGGCGGGCTCCGAACCCGTTCCCGCCGATGTACTTCCTAGCGAAGCCCTCGCTTAGCTCCTTCTCGGTCACCTTGCCGTGGGTGAGATCCACGTAGAGTATCCTGCCCGCGTACCCGTGCATTCTCTATGTTCTCCGAGGAATATTTGAAGGAGTACGAAATCCGACTTCGGATCGGCAGCCAGATCAATGGAATTATAAGAAACGGATGAACTTTTGGGATGTCGGGGGAATCTAAAAAGCTAGCCATAGCCCTCTTAGCCGCCCTCTTCCTCTCCTTGATGGCCTTCAATTGGTGGGGCGCGAAAGCGTCGCCCGGGCTGGGCGACTGGGTTGTCACGGGGACGGAAGTCCGCCGAAACGAGATCATCATTTTGAACGGCAACCTCGTCGTCCAGTCGGGCGGCAACCTCACGTTGATCAACTGCACGCTCATCGTGAACTGCACGCGCGACGGCGAGTA
>CAYNNH010000014.1:0-16807 GCA_964398605.1 uncultured Nitrososphaerota archaeon
TACCGTAACAGTCGCCAACTTCGTCATCCTGAGGCAGAGGGACTTGAAGCGTTTCCTCGCCTACTCGAGCATCGTGAACATGGGCTACATAGCGTGCGGGCTTGGGATAGCGGGGCACTTGCTCTACAGCTACGGCAAAGCCGTTTGGGAGTTGGCCCTCGTAGCGGCGACGGGAGGCTTGTTGCACATAGCAAACCACGCCATGGGGAAGGGCCTCTTGTTCTTGGCTTCGGGCAGCATAATACACGAAACGAAGACGAGGGACTTGGCGAAGATAGAAGGGGTGTGTAGGAAGATGCCCCTGACCGGTTTCTCCGTCGCCGTTGGGCTCTTCCACCTCGCGGGGATCCCGCCATTGGCGGGCTTTTGGAGCAAGTTCCTGATCATCTGGGGAGGAATCGCCTACCCCGCGGACACGTTGCTCTTGGTCTGCACCATAATTATCGTCTTGAACAGCATCTACGCGGGGGCGTATTACCTGTGGCTAGTCCAGAGGCTCCTCATTCACGAGCCCACCGAACTGGCGGAGGAGGCCAAGGAGGCGCCCGCTTCGATGGTCGCTCCCGTTTTCCTTTTGGCGATAGGGTGCATACTCCTCACGGTCTTCATCGGTCCCGCTCTCTCAATCGTAAGGCAAGTAGCTCAGGCGTTGTTAGGAGGTGGGTAACGTGATGTGGAACTGGAATTACGAAACGGCGGCATGGCTCTGCTGGGCTCTCCCCATCATAGGAGCGTTGCTCACGCCACTCCTCGCCAAGATAGGGAGAAAAGTGCGCGATTACGGAGCGGTCATCTTCTCGGGAGCGGCGATGGTTTGCGCCCTGTACTTGCTGAATATGTTCTTCGACCCCCACGTAGAATGGCCCATCGATAGCCAAGTTTCTTGGATAAAGGCTCCTGGATTGCCCGTTCTTTCGGAATTAAAAGCGGGGATTCTGCTGGATCCTCTCAGCGTGATTCTGGCGAACGTCGTTGCATTCATAAGCTTCCTCATCATGGTGTACTCCATAGACTACATGCACGGCGAGGAGGGACTCACCCGCTACTGGTTCTTCATGAACTTCTTCATAGGGAACATGCTCTTGCTCGTCCTCTCCGATAACCTCATCCAGATGCTGTTCGGTTGGGAGGGAGTCGGGCTCTGTAGCTACGCCCTCATAGGCTTCTGGTACCGCGACTCGGAGAAGGATTACCTGAAGTGTTGGGTGGGAGAAAGAGAGGTTGGGGAGGCTTACCCGCCATCTCACTGCGGGTTGAAGGCCTTCATGTTCACGAGGTTCGGGGACCTCTTCATGCTCTTCGGCATCCTCATCCTCCTAGTTTCGGCGGGGACGGTGAACTTCCTAGAGTTAATGGACGCGGTGAGGCTCGTCCCCACGTGGATCCTCCTCTTGGCGAGCTTGTTGCTTCTCTGGGGTCCCATAGGGAAATCCGCACAGCTCCCCCTCATGGAATGGTTGCCCGATGCCATGGCTGGCCCCACCACCGTCAGCGCCCTCATTCACGCGGCGACCATGGTGAAGGCGGGCGTTTACCTCGTTGCCCGGATGTTCCCCATAATATACATTGCGGCGTGGAGCGGGGGGACCCCCAACCAGCTGGTGTGGTTCTTCTACGCGGTGGCTTGGATAGGGGCGATTACGGCCTTCGTTTCGGCGACGCAGGGCATGGTGTCGTCCGAGTTCAAGAAAGTCCTCGCTTACTCGACAGTAAGCCAAATAGGCTACATGATGTTGGGACTTGGAGCCGCAGGGCTCACCGCGGAATTCGTCCTCGGCTACGTAGGAGGGGTCTTCCACCTAGTTAGCCACGCCCTCTTCAAGGCGGCCCTCTTCCTCATCGCTGGGGCCGTCATCCACGCGGTGGGGTCGAGGTTCTTCTATCACATGGGAGGGCTCAAGCCCCATATGAGGGCCACGTACTGGTTCATGGTCTTGGCTTCCTGTTCGCTCATGGGCGTCCCGTTCCTCTTCAGCGGGTTCTGGAGCAAGGACATGGTCATTGAGGCGACTTTGGTGGCCCACGAGCCGTTGTTGTTCGTGCTCGCAATCGTCACGGTCGCCTTAACGACCATTTACACCGTCCGCATGATCGCCTTGGCATTTCTCGGGGAGCGAAAGGTGGAAAAGGAGGTGCACGAAGCCACGCCCGTAATGCTCGTGCCTTACGGGATCCTCGCCTCCTTGACCGTGGGCCTCGGAGTGTTGGGCTTCTGGCTGGAGAAGAAGCTAGAACACGCGTTCCACGAGTACATGGTTGGCTTGGGCCTCGCTGGAGAAGCGGCAGGAGCTCCCTTCTGGGCGACCATCGTAACGGGCGTTTCCAGCGTGGCCATGCTCCTAGTGGGCTTCCTGATCGCTTACAGAATTTACGTAAAGCGATCGCCACCCCCCGAGGAATTGACCAAGGGAGGCGTTGAAGCGCTTAGGAACTTCCTCTTCAAGCGTTGGTACATCAACCGGGCGTACTACGCCGCGTTCGTCAGGGCGCCTTTAGCCGCGTTCTACGGGGCTTACAAGTGGGTGGAGAAGAAAGGGATCGATGCCTTCAACTACGTGCTTGCCAGGGCGGCGTACTCGTTCTCAGGAGCCTTTAGGAAGACGCACACCGGCTACTTGAACTACAATATGCTCGCCTTGTTGGCGGGGATTCTCTTCGTGGGACTCTTGCTCGTGTGGGTGATAGGGCTATGATAGGGCCCATGCTTCAGGCAATCCTAATTCCGATCTTCGCGTCCGCCATCGCGCTAGCTGTCGGGCGTTACTTGAAGGAGAAGACGGGCTGGATCGCGCTGGCGGCCTCGCTTTACAGCACGTGCTTGCTCGGGGGCATATTCCTCGCCACTTACAAGGGCACCAAGGTCTTCGAGTTTTACGGAAGGCTCCCCGCCGTAGGCAAGGTTTACTTCTTGGGCGATGGGCTCAGCGCCCCAATAGCCCTCACGATAGCGGTCCTCTGTACGGTGATAGCGGGCTACTCGATGGGCTACATGAAGGAACAACCCCACTTGGGGGCTTACTTCGCGCTTTACCTCCTCTACGAAGCAGGGATGATAGGGACCGTTCTCTCCGCCAACATGGTGTTGTTCTTCGTGTTCTTCGAGCTCATGTTGTTGCCCTCTTGGGCCCTTATTGCCGTGTGGGGGACGGGCGATAGGATCCGCATAGCCTTCAAGTACTTCATGTTCACCGAAGCGGGAGCGCTGTCGCTGTTGGCGGGAATAGCCGCCACGGGATACTTCGCGGGAACTTACGACATGTTGAAGGTAGCATCCCAGCTGAACGTGGACGCGTTCACCCTGCATGTGATAGTCGTGGCGATACTCTTGGGCCTCTTCGTGAAAATGGCCATCTTCCCCTTGCACACGTGGTTGCCAGATGCCCACGCTGAAGCACCCACGCCCATAAGCGCCCTCCTCTCGCCAGCCATGATCGGCATAGGCGGATACGCAATTATTAGGTTCCTTTACACGTGCTTCCCAACGGTTCTCGAGACCTACTACTTCGCTCTCGCCCTACTCATCCTAGCGACCATAACGATGATCTACGGAGGGGCGATGGCGTACGCCCAGGACGACATCAAGAGGTTGCTCGCGTATTCTAGCATAAGCCAGATGGGCTACATGCTCTTCGGCATAGCCAGCTTATCGACCGTCGGGATATTGGGCGCTCTGCTAATTTACGTGAACCACGGACTTTGCAAAGCCGTTCTCTTCATGGTATCCGGCATCTTCATGCACGAACTCGGGACGAGGAGCATAAAGGAGCTGAGGGGGCTGGCGGCCAAGATGCCCTATACGGCCGTCGCCACGCTCGTCGCTTTCCTAGGATTGGCGGGAGTGCCTCCTCTCCTAGGCTTCTGGGGAGAAGTGTACGTGTTCTTAGGATCCGTCTACACGGCCCTTAGCCGGGGGACGCCCGACATAGTATGGCTTTCGATCACGGGGATCGCCATCGTGTTCTCCATACTCACGGCGGGATACGGGCTGTGGATGGTGAAAAGGGTTTTCTACGGGGAGGAAAGCGAACGGGCCAAGAAGGCCCACCGGGCTTCCTGGACGCTCATCGTGCCCGCCCTCTTCCTCATGGTGCTCGCCGTGATCTTCGGCGTTTACCCCACGCCCATAATGATCTCCTTCGGAGCTTACCCGTGAGCCTGAAAGAGGAGCTGAAGGATTGGCTCGAAGGGCTCGAACGCCTAGTCGTTATGGGAGTGGGGAATCCGCTGAGGAAAGACGATGCCGTCGGAGTGTACGTCGCCAAAAAGCTCGTCTCGGGAAAATTGCCCGCCAACGTCAAAGTCATAGTTTGTGAGGGCGCTCCCGAGAACTTCTTAAACGAGGCGCTCGACTTCAAGCCTTCGCACATCCTCGTCGTTGACGCCGTAATGCTCGAACGCGAATGCGGCTTAATCCGCGTCGAGGAATTGCAAAAATACCCGCCCATATCGACTCACAGAATTCCGCTCTCGTTGCTCTTCCATTACGCGAGGCTCCGAGGTTTTCGGGGGGAGGGGGCCGTCCTCGGCATAAGGCCAGCGTCCCTCGAGTTCGGGGAGGGGCTGACCGAGGGCGTGAAGAAGGTGGCCGATGGAGTCGTCCGGGTCTTACTAAGTTTATTGAAGGGCGAATAACATTCTGTGGTTCACGAGTGGGCCCTCGCGGAAGGCGTTATCGAAGTAGTCAAAGCTGAAGCGGAGAAGCGATCCGCAAAGGCGGTGGGCATCGTTACAGTTGTCTTGGGAGAACTACAAGCTATAGATGAGGAAATATTCCTTTTCGCCCTCCGAGAACTATCCAAGCAATTGCCCTTCCAAGTGAAGGACTTTCGGCTCGAGAAGGAGCGTTGTACGTTTAGGTGCAGGAATTGCGGGGCTTCTTGGAACTTGGATGAGTTGCAACTCAACGAGGAAATCAGGGAAGCCATTCATTTCGTCCCGGAAGCGGTCTACGCCTACGTGAGGTGCCCGAAGTGCGGATCGGTGGATTTCGAGATCGTGAAGGGAAGGGGGGTTTACGTGAAGAGCATCCAAATCGCCATTTGAAATGGACATAAAAGAGAGGCTCATCGGGAAGAGGCTCTCCTCCGTGAGAAGGATACTCGCCGTCGTAAGTGGGAAGGGCGGAGTGGGGAAGACCATCGTGGCGACTTGCTTAGCCTTAGCGGGCGCGGAAAGGGGGCAGAAGGTGGGCTTCTTAGACTTGGACTTCACGAATCCCAACGCCCACGTAGTGCTGGGCCTAGATGTGAGGAGGATAAAGCCGGAAGAGGAAAAAGGCGTTATTCCGCCCGAAGTGCACGGCGTTCGTTTCATGAGCATGGCTTTCTACGCGGACAAGGCGTTGGCGTTGCGTGGAATAAGCGTCGAGGAGAGCTTCAAGGAAGTCCTCGCGATAACCATCTGGCCCCCAACCGACCTGCTCATCGTGGACATGCCCCCGGGCTTCGGGGATCAGCTGCTGAACTTGCTAACGTACGTGAGAAGAGTTCGAGGCCTCGCCGTGACGACGCCCGATCCCTTGAGCTTGTTGGCGTTGGAGAGGTTATTCGAGCTCCCCTTCAGGGAAGTCCTCGCTGGCGTCGTTGAAAACATGTCGGGCGGTTCTCCGAGCGTGAGGGAGTTGTGCGAAAAAGAGGGAGTTCGGTACTTAGGCGCCATCCCCTACGTCCCGAAGTTGTACAAAGCTTACGGCGAGCCGAGGAAGTTACTCGAAGGCGAATTCGGTCGTTGCATAAGAGCGATTTGGGAGAGAGTTTGGGAAACTTGGAGGTAATAGAACGCATATTCCGGTCGAACGTCGAGCTTGCCGCGAGCATCAGGAAGATCGTCGAGAGGTACGCGGAAAAACTCAAGGAAAGAGGGCTGAAGCGCGTGAGGATCATGAACTTCTGCGGGACCCACGAGTGGACCACGGTTCATTACGGCTTGAGGAGCTTGTTGCCCAAGAACGTCGAATTGGTGGCGGGACCTGGCTGTCCCGTCTGCGTAACGCCTTCCAAGTACGTTTCTCACGCGATAAAGCTCGTCTCCGAGGGAATCACCGTGTTCACGTTTGGGGACGCGTACAAGCTACCCACCACGACGCCCGTTTCCGGAATGAGGAATCTCGCGGAAGCCAAGGCTGAGGGCTATGACGTGAGGGTCGTGTACGGTTTCTCGGATTGCCTTAAAGACTTAAGGAACGTTCGAGAAGCGGTGTTCCTCGCCATAGGCTTTGAAACGACGGCCCCCAGCTACGCCTTTCCCTTGAAATCCGGCATGGTTCCGAAGCCGCTACGCTTAATTCCCGCGCTCCGCCTCACGCCTCCCGTCGCCGAATACGTCGTGGAAAAGATCAGGGAGATGAAGAAAGAGCCCGTGGACGCCATCATAGCCCCAGGACACGTTTCCGCCATAATAGGGGGGAAGCCTTGGGACGAGCTCGGGAAGAAGCTCGGAATGCCCGTCGTAGTGTCGGGGTTCGAGCCTATTGACGTCTTGCTTTCCGTTTCGGAAATCCTAAAGATGCTCTACGATGGAGAAGTCGGGGGTCGCATCGAATATAAGAGAGTCGTAAGTTGGGAGGGCAATAAGGAGGCGCTGAAGGCCATGGACGAAGTTTTCAGGGTGGTGGACGCTGGCTGGAGGGGGATAGGCTACGTCCCGGGGAGCGGGCTCGTGTTGAGCGAAGAGTACGCCGAGTACGATGCCATGGAGTATTACGGGCTGGAGCATCCTTCCGAGGCGGAGGTGATGGAGGATGTGATGGAGGGATGTCTTTGCCACGAAATCGTCATGGGGCTCGCGAAACCGACGGATTGCCCCTTCTTCATGAAAAGTTGCACGCCCGATTCTCCCGTGGGGCCCTGCATGGTTTCCATCGAGGGGACTTGCATGGTGTGGGCGAGGTTCGGAGGGAACGTGGAGAAGGAGCTGTTAGGTGGGTTGGAATGTGCTTAGGCGTCATAGCCAAGGTAATCGAGGTTAAGGGGAGTACGGCGATCGTGGATTTCGGGGGAGGGGTCAAGAAGGAAGTTTTGGTCACGAGCCCCGTTGAGGAAGGAGACCTCGTCATGGTGCACGCCGGGATCATCATAGCGAAAGTAAGGCCCGAAGAGGCGAGGAGCACATTGGAAATGTACAAAGAAGTTGCCGTGAGCCTAGCAGAGGCAGAGGGAATGGATAGGAAGAAAGCGGAGGAAATGTATAACAAAATGCTGGACGAGTTAATGCGTGAGTGGGGCCTCAAGTAAAATAACGCTTTCTCACGGGGCTGGAGGAAAGGAAATGGGGGAGATTCTGCAGAAGTTGATTTTCCAGAGGGTCGAAGAACCGCTGAAAAGGGTAGAAGGGGGCGTTGGGATAGACCTCCCTGACGATGGGGCCATAATACCCGTGGGGGAGAGGAGGCTCGTTGTGTCGACCGATTCCTACACGGTAAACCCGATATTCTTCCCAGGAGGAAACATAGGAATCCTCGCGGCATGCGGCTCCATAAACGACGTGCTCATGATGGGGGCTAGGCCCATAGCGATGCTCGATTGCGTCGTAGTGGAGGAGGGGTTTCCCGTCGACGAGCTCTCCACTATCATCAACTCCATGCTCGACGTGCTCAGAAAGGAGGGCATTCCGCTCGTGGGGGGCGATTTCAAGGTCATGCCGAGGGGGATGCTCGACCGCGTCGTGATCACGACGACGTGCATAGGCGAGGTCATCAAGCCCATCGTGGACGCCAATATCCGCGTGGGCGATCGCATAATCGTTTCCGGAAATCTAGGAGAACATGGAGCGGCCATTCTGATGTCGCAGAAGGGACTGGAAGTCGAGGCTGAACTTAAGAGCGACGTGCGCGCCCTCACCGAATTGATGATTCCCTTGCTCGAGGAATACGGAGCGTACATCAACGCCGCGAGGGATCCGACGCGCGGAGGATTGGCCATGCTCCTCAACGATTGGGCGAGGGTTTCGGGGACGACCATAGTGATCGAGGAGGGCAAGATACCCTTGCGGACCGCCGTTAGAAAATACGCCGAGATGCTGGGAATAGATCCGCTGAGCCTTGCCTCGGAAGGGGTGGCTGTCCTCGCCGTCGATGGAACGAAAGCCGAAGAAATCGTGCAACGGATGAGGGAGCTCGGCTTTGAAAGAGCAAGCGTAATAGGGGAAGTGAAGAAGGCGGAGCGGCTGAAAGGGGTTGTCGTGCTCAAGACGGCCGTGGGGGGCTACAGGATACTCGAACCCCCCATCGGGGAGCTCGTCCCTAGGATATGCTGAAAGCGTGGAGGGTAGTTGTCACGGGAGTCGTTCAGGGAGTCGGGTTTAGGCCTTTCGTTTACAGGATAGCCCACGAAACCGGTCTAAAGGGCTACGTGAGGAATCTGGGAGGAAGCGAAGTAGAGATATGGGTAGAAGGGGAAGAAAGTCAGCTCAGGAATTTTCTGCAACTTTTAGAGGAAAGGAAGCCCCCACCGGCCGAGGTAAGTAGCGTGCGCGTGGAAAAGGTATCGCCAAGAGGTTTTCGGGATTTCCGCATAAGAAAGAGCGGGAAAACGGCCCGCGAGTATTCGATGATCCCGCCCGACATAGGGATTTGCCGGTGGTGTCTGGAGGAAATACTAAGCGAAGGAAATCGACGGCACGGTTACGCCCTCAACTCGTGCGCTTGGTGCGGCCCCAGGTTCTCGATGATATACTCCGTGCCCTACGACAGGGAAAATACTTCCATGAAAGAATTCCCCCTTTGCGAGGAGTGCCTGCGCGAGTACGAAGATCAGCACAACCTAAGGCGTTTTCACGCGGAGGGGACGTGTTGTCCTTCCTGCGGACCCCGCCTTTGGCTGGAAGATCCGCAGGGCGAGGTCGTTGATGAGGAAAAGCCGATAGAAACGGCCGCGAAGCTAGTCGAGGAAGGCTATCTGGTTGCGGTGAAAGGGATCGGCGGTTTTCACATAGCGGCTTTAGCCACCGAGGATGGCGTTGTCCTCAAACTGAGGAAGAGGAAGCGGAGGCCGCAACAACCCTTCGCCCTCATGGCTCTCAATTTGGAAGTTGTCGAGAAAGTCGCTTACGTCGACGAGAAATCAGCCGAAATGCTCTCAAGCCCCAGCAGGCCCATCGTCCTCCTCCCCGAAAGAGAAGACAGCCCGCTATCCCCCTATGTGGCTCCGGGCTTGAGCCACCAAGGGATCATGCTACCCTACACGGGGATCCACTACCTCCTGCTCGGACGCACGAAGGACAAGATCCTCATCATGACAAGTGGAAACCCGAAGGGGGAGCCCATGTGCACGCGAAACGAAGAAGCTAGGGAAAGGCTAAGGGGCATAGCCGACTTTTTCCTCACGCACAACCGGAAAATAGTGAATCGGGTGGACGATAGCGTTGTTCGCAAAACGGGAGAGAAGTTCGTGTTCATCAGAAGGGGAAGGGGGTACGCGCCGAAGTGGCTCTCCTTGCCCTTTCACCTCAAGAAGCCCATCGTAGCGCTCGGGGCGGAACTCCAAACGGCGGGAGCCGTTGCCTTCAGGGATAAGGTCGTGCTGACGCAGTTCATCGGTGACTTGGACAATCTTAAAGCGCTGGAGGACTTAGAGCGATATCTGCTCTTCTTCGTCAGGAATTACCGAATCGACCTAAGGGAATCGCTCCTAGTCCTCGACAAACACCCGCTTTACAAAAACAGGTTGTTGGCGAGCAAGTGGTCGTCGGAGTTCGGGTGTCCCGTGCTGGAAGTCCAGCACCACCACGCCCACGCCCTCGCTTGTTTGGTGGAGAAGGGGGAAATTGAAGGCGTGGCCATCGCCATAGACGGAATAGGCTACGGCGAAGACGGAGCGATATGGGGAGGGGAAGTTTTGGAGGTCAGAGGAGGCGATTTCCGGAGGGTAGGGCACATAGACTACATGCCCATGCCTGGCGGGGATAGGGCCGTCGAGTACCCCGTGAGGATGCTCGTGGGAATTTTGTCGAAGTTCATGCGACCGGACGAAATAGAATCGATCATTCTCCGCAAGGGGCTAGACCGAGGATTGGCTTACGGGAAGAAGGAACTGGAAATTTGCTTAAAGCAAACGGAAGATGCTCCCAAAACGTCCAGCTTAGGCAGAACTCTAGACGCCGTATCCGCGTTCCTCGGCGTTTGCTTGAAGAGGACGTACGAGGGAGAGCCCGCCATAAAGCTAGAAAGCCTAGCCATGAGGGGGAAGTTGCTCGATGGCCTCGAGGCGCCGATCAGGGCAAGAGGGGGCGAATTCGTCATCGATGTAGCGGAGCTTTTCGAGCGGATGTTGAGCCTAAACGCTGAGCCGAAGGACTTAGCTTTTAGCGCTCAGTGGGCTTTGGGCGAGAGTTTTGCGGAATTAGCGCTCAAGAAATCCCCCAACACGGTTTATCTTAGCGGAGGAGCCGCCGTCAACGACATAATATACCGAGCGATGCGTCGGAAGCTCGAGGAAGAGGGGGTGTCGCTTGTCATCAACGAGCTCATCCCCCCGGGTGACGGAGGCATAGCGGTGGGCCAAGCGGTGGCGGGAGCTCTTTCGCTGGGACTCACGGAATAATCACTTCGGGAGGCCAAGGAGTTTTCATGAACTCTTCCGCAATTCTGCAAGGCACGTTGGCGACGAAAGCCCAGCAAAGCATGTGGGCGTGGACTATCTTCGCCTTGTTCAATTCGAGCGAGTCGGCTTTCTTCTTGACGATACCCAAGAGCCTTAACAAAAATAGGGCTTTGCTAAAGCCCGTTTTGC
This sequence comes from uncultured Nitrososphaerota archaeon, assembly GCA_964398605.1. GTDB lineage: Archaea > Thermoproteota > CAYNNH01 > CAYNNH01 > CAYNNH01 > CAYNNH01. The sequence continues at coordinate 10,728 of CAYNNH010000014.1, forward strand.
GGAGCAAATTGTCGAACCCCCCGCCGAATTTCCTTTCGAAATCCCGCAAGGAAAGTTCTCCTTCCACGAAAAGCCTGCAAACTACGTAGCGTATGGCCCTTTCCTCCGGCGAAACCTCTCTTGCTCCTGCGATCGGAAGGACTCCCTCTTTTAGCGACTTCACGTACTCCCTCGGGGAGTGGGTGTTGACGTATTCGTAGCCTCCCGTGAAGCCCACGGCCCCACTCCCGAAGGCCAGCAAGGGACCTTCCATTTCATAATTCACCGTTGCGTACTTCCATGCGTCTTCCTTAGAAAAACCGTAAATCTCGACGGACCTGAAGCCCTCGGCTTCGAGAATTTGGTAAGTGGATAAGATCATCCGCTTAAAAGTGCGCTTATCGGGTTGAGGGGGAATGTCCCCTCTCACTACGCGGCTATAGGCGGGACATTGGGGAGTTATAAGGGTGGGATAGCACGTGACCTCATCCACTTCTTGCTCGGAGGCTATCCGAAGGGTATTCTCCCAGTCGGCAAGGGATTGCCCCGGAATGGCGTACATGAGGTCTATGTTTAGGTGCTCGAGCCCTTGCGAATCGAGGGACCGTATAGCCTCTAGGGAGTCCTCTACGGTGTGCGGTCGTCCTAGACGTTTCAAATCCGTTGAATTGAACGATTGAACTCCCAGGCTCACTTCTTTAACTCCAGAATCTATCATTTCGGCCGCTTTTTGCTCATTTATATCGTTGGGATTGGCTTCTATGGCCAAGCCATCAAAGGACAGGTCGAAGTTCTCCCCCAAAACTTCTAGGATGTCGGAAAGGTCTTTCGGATTCATTAGGCTGGGGGTTCCTCCCCCGATGTGTACGTCGATCACTTTGATGTCTAGCTCGTCGAGGAGTTTGCCGTACATGGCGATTTCCTCCTTGAGGGCGTTCAAGTAACGCGATTCGAGCTTCTTGTCCCACAAGACGCGCGCGTAAGGGCAAAAGTTGCAGTAACTCTTGCAAAAAGGGTAATGTATGTAAACGGCGACTTCTTTCTCGCGGATGGTTTCTTTCACACGTTCAGCAGGGTTGGAGGGACGGGAAAAGACCGCCTTAAATGCCCGCTTCGCGATCTTGCTCCACACTCCGAAAGCGTCCCTAGTGAGCCACATGGCGGGGTATCACGACGTAAACGTAGGAAAGACCGGTCTTGGCTCGGACGTTGTGCTGAGTGAAGGGAGGTATGTAGCACACTTGGGCCTTCCGTAAGGGGAGGGATTCTCCTTTCGAAAGCAGGCAACCCTCTCCCTCCAGTACGATGATCAGTTCCTCGCAGTTCTCGGTCGAATGTTCCCCCACTTCCTCGTTCTCCTTGAGGCACACGAACCCCACCTTTACGCCCGAGGGAGTTTCGGCGGAGCCCGACAGGATTTTGAAGGGACGCCTCAAAGCAAGAATGTTACTGTTTCATTGAAAAGTGTTACTAAGTCAGAAGAAGTCCGCCCACTCATTTAACGATGTCGGTCGTGAGGTTCAGCGTTTCCTTGCCAAAATCCCTGGCGAAGAAACTGGACGAAGTCTACCCCAAGCTAGGCTTCAAATCGCGGTCTTCGCTCGTGGAGCACGCTTTGAGGGACTACTTGGCGGAGGCCCTAGCGGGGGAAGGAAAGGTGGTCGGGGTTCTCGTCGTTCTTTATGACCACGAAAAGAGCAAGGAGTTGATTCACATCCAACACCAATTCCTAGAAACCATTCTCGCCTCAACGCACCTCCACGTGACGGAAAAGCTGTGCTTAGAGGCCATCATGGTAAGAGGAGATGCCCAAGAAATTAGAAAGTTAATGAGGTTCCTGCGTCGCCAGAAGGGCGTGAAGCAACTCAAAAGCATCTTCGTGAGCGTCCCAGAAGCGAATAATGGTGGACCGGGAGGGATTCGAACCCTCGACCCCCCGCACGCCAAGCGGGTGCTCTCCCACTGAGCTACCGGCCCACCATATAATTTACCCCGATTAAAATTTCAACTAATCCGATTCTAGGAGTTCCGAATAGAGCTTTCCATACTTAGGAAGAATCCTAGACCATTTGTGCTTCTCCACCCAATGCTTAGCCCCCTACTTAGTTTGCGGTAAAGATTCTGATCCGTTAAAAGTTGAACGATAGCAAGCCCGAAGATTTTCGGCTTTAGCGGTGCATAAAGGCTACTGATGTTCGGAGGAGCCATGTATAGTTGGCCACCATAGCCGGTGATTACGCAAGGCTTCCCAAGTGCTTGGGCTTCTAATAACGTTATCCCCGCAGGTTCGTAAAGCGCGTAGGGTAAAGCATATCCTTCCCACCACACGCTCAACTCCACCAATTACCGGGCGAAAGAAAGGGCATATGTGAATCACTCTCGGTTAGTCACTAAACTCTTATCCGCTCTAATATTTTGATGCGTATCTTGCACGCCTGCCATGTGGATTTTTTTGGAATTGGGGGATTGGAGCAGGTTTTCCGGAAAATCTCATTTGAACACGCATCATTAGGTCATGAAGTAACCGCTCTATGTCCTTCACGCTCAAAAAGAGGCGAATTTCGGATTAAAACGCTCAGGGTGAAAAGCCTAAAAGAAAAGCGGATTTACTCTTGGATCAATTTTACCACAGAACGATTTGAGAAATTAGTAGCCCCAGCGGACATCGTCCATGTTCATTGCCAACACTCGCCCTTTGATGTTCAAGTGGCTAGATGTGCTAAAAAAATGGGCAAGAAAGTCGTCGTCAGTTTCATCTCGCTCTTTTATCCCAGAGGGCATAGAGTTTTCCCCAAGAAACTGTTGGGAACATTTTACCAGAACATCGTTGAACGGTCAGCCCTCAAGTACAGTGATTGCATAGTCACGTGTAACGTTTTAGATTCCTTTCTCGCCGAGAAACTTTACGGCGTGAAACCCATACTCGTTAGCTACGGAGTAGACGAAGACTTTTTGCGAAAACCAAGAAACGAGAGGTTAGTGAGGGAAAAACACGGAATTCGCCAAGAGTTCGTAGTGTCGTATGTCGGAAGGATTCATAAAAGCAAAGGACTCCACGTTTTGATTAAGGCATTTGCCCTTTTGGATAAAAATCGGGACGTAGCTTTAGTTGTGGCCGGTAAGGGGGATCCAAGTTATATTTTGAGACTCAGACGATTGGTTAGAGAGTTAAAAATCGCAAACAACGTATATTTCCTAGGTTTCATACCTAAAAACGAGCTTTTGAGTTTATTGGACGCAAGTGATGTCTTTGTATTCCCTTCTTTGCACGGAGGAGAATGCTATGCGTTAGTGATCGACGAAGCTTATGCGAGGGGGGTTCCGGTAATAGCTTCGAAAATTGGAGCGATTCCTTGGAGGGTAGAAGATGGAAAGACGGGTCTCTTGGTCAGACCGAATTCGCCGGAGGCATTAGCAAGCGCGTTGGGTCGTTTGCTCGAAGATCAGGAATTTCTTCAAAGATTGCGGATAGGCGTAAGAGAAAGAGCTAAGAAACTTCTTACATGGAAACAAGTCGGAATCAAGCTTTTGGAGCTCTACGAGCAACTGTAGTAGTCCTAATACACATGGAGAACTAAGTCATTCGTGTAATGCGACCAAATTTTCCATTATCTTGCTACTTGATAACAACGGCGATTGTCGCTTTGTTTTAACACCACCAATGTTACGTACTCGTAGGCTTTAAGCCGTTGACGTGCACGCTTAAAATCGGGGGGTAAAATTCATGTGGCGCCGTTTATGTCGATCTGCGCAGTAATCGCCAGTATTTTGGCTTTTGTTGTCGCAAGCAGGACACGAAGCCTTCACAGAGAATATCCTTCGAAGAAAATCCTCTGCTTTTGTGCGGGTTTTTACGTGATTTCGATCGGCTTGTTCTTAGAAGTCGTGGCCTCCCTCTTTTGGGATCCTCAGGCGGCTTTTTGGTTGCTTTCAGCATCTTCGGTGGTGTCCGCAGTCGGCATGATCGCGCTCGCCTACGCATACACCCCTAGGAAGGAGTTCGCGCTCGCCTCCTCCGTGCCCCTCTACGCTCGTTACGGATCCGAGTTTCTATCCGCTTTAATGGCTACCTACGTGGCCGTTTCCTCGACCATGGAGTTCTTGGATAAGAAGAACCCACGAACATTGCTCGTCGTGGTTGCTTTCGCGCTTTTGGCTTTAGCGCATGCGGCTGTGGCCATCATGGCGGACAATCCCTTCTCGGGCCCAGTAGCTTTGGCTAGGTTGCTGGAAGCTTGCGCTTACGCCCTAGTGCTCTCCGCTACGTTGGGAAGGAAACATGGTTAAGCGTTATCGGTCGAGGATACGCATATATTACGAGATCCTGGAAGTCGTGTGCTCCGAGGGGCGGGCTCTTCCAACGAGAATCTTGTATCAAGCAAATCTCTCGCACGAAAGGTTACAGCGCTACCTCGGAGAGCTTAAGAAAGTTGGGGCGATCAAGGAAATCGCCGAGGGAGGGAAGAGGACGTACGAAATCACCCCTAAAGGGCTTAAATTGCTCAAGAAATTGAGGGACATGCTCGATTTCCTCGAGGCGTTAGGACTCCCCAGTTGATCTAGACGAATCGTTCAGACTCTTAAAATAAGGAGGCAGAGCACGTTCTTGCTATGAGGCGCGTCGTGATCGTCTTTACCATCGCGATGCTAAGCGTCCTGCTCCTAGCGTCGATGCAACCCTGCGTCCAAGGATTCGTGTGGAGGCGGAAGCCTAAGCCGAAAAACATCTTCCCGAGGCCCGAAAACTTCTGCGAGTTCCTCAAGCAAATGAAAGCGGCTGAGGGGATGAACGGCACGTTCTACGCTTATCACTGGATTAACGTGAGTAGCACCGGATCCTGCGAGTATTCCTGGACTTGGACGGGAGGGACTTGCGAGGGGGACATCGAAATTTCGAGGGACATTCACGCATTCGTCGTGAGCGTGCTTTACGATCCAGACGACAGCGTGGGGGCTTTCATCAGAGGAGAGGCCGACCATCCTAGGTTTACGGGCGACGAAGTACTGACGCACAACGTCGCCGTGGTTGCAGAAGTGGATGGAACGATCTCGTACACTAAGAATGGGCAAAGCGGCGAGGAAGATTTCCAATTCGTTAGGGCGTTCTTCATGATCGAGCAAATACACCTGCGTAAGGCGAAGATCGAAGATGGGAAGATCGCCGAAGCCTCGGGCGACTTCATGAGGCACCGCCTCATTGGAATGCACGCGTTCAGGGACGAAAACGAAAATGGTGTCATGGACTACGAATGGCAAGAAGGTGAGCTCGTCGGCGAGGCCGTGTACAGGTTCAGGGCGCGGCACGTCGATTCGGTGAAGGCGAAGCTCCCCGAGGTTAAGGACGGCAACCTGACTTGGGGAATTGATATCAAGGGCATTGAAGGCGAATTCGTCCCCGTGGAAGTCCCCGAATACGCCCCAGAAAGCGTTCTATCGGAGCCTGCCGAGCAAGCCTCCGTTGAGGAATTCGAGTACACGTTCAGGTTCTCGCCGTCCGTTAGGGAGTTAGGGGGGAAGACGTACCGCGTGGCGGAGGTCAAGGTGGACACGTTCGTGGGGGATTGGGACAGTTCGGTGGAGCTTAGCGACCTCTCGCTCGCGCTAACCTACCTGACCATCGAAGGAAGCTTCAACCGCGTAGTCACCCACCGGGCGTTGGATTCGCAAGGCAAGCAGTGTCCCGGCGACTCGCCGCAATCCGTGACCACCACCTCCCTTGAGTTCTACGCCGGGTCGGAAGCCGTAGGGGAGGTGATCTTCGGCGGAAATACGTATGTCTGGAATCAGACCGAAGAGGTTCAGGCGACTTCCTGCACGACCCCTCTAGGGCTCCTGTTCCTAGAGTACGGCGGGGTGTTGCCCTGTGTGACGTGGCACGTGGAGGTCAACGCGACGACGCACCTCTATTCTGCGTGCTACCCCAAGTGGGGAGGGTTCTCGATAAACCACGACCCCTACTTCGTCATGGTTTCCTCGCCCGTTGCTATCGTGGCCACGCCGCAACTCCCCAGCATCTTAAAGAATCCGCTGATCCTAGGCGGCCTAATGGCAGTAGCGGTCGTCGTTAGCGGGATCTACCTCAGCAGAAGGCGGCGAGAGTA
>CAYNNH010000015.1:0-16431 GCA_964398605.1 uncultured Nitrososphaerota archaeon
TGCGAGAAGCATCAAGCGACCATCCAGAAGGTCCTCAGGGGTTTGCCTCAGATGATCGGACAGTTCAGGGCGTACAGCCTCGAAGAGTACGTGAGGGAATTGCTCATCAGGAAGTGCGGAGTGGATCCCCAGTACGTGTTCTGGAACCACGACCTCGTCATATGGAAGAAGGGGAGGCGATCCTATTCGATGAAGGTCGACGTTCTCGTTCAGAAAGAAAAGCCGCTATTGGTCGTCGAAACGAAGGTGGACGTCGATGCGCCCAGGCTTAAGGCGCTCTTGATGAATTCCCTGCTCGCGAAGAAGGTTCACAAAGGGCTAACGGTGTTCCTAGTGTACGTAAAGTGGAATGCGAGCGCCGTGTGGAAAGAAATAGCGTCCCTCGCCGTGGACGACGTATTTGACTTCGAGAAAGAGGAGGAAGTTGGGAGATTCTCGTCTAGGGCGGGAAGAATTCTGAGAAGTCTTCTATAGAAGTCGCTGAGAATACCTTTTCGCTAGGAACCTCGACTTGGACGCCCTTCTCCAGATCCTTAACGGCGACCCGATTTTCTCGCCATTCCTTCCCGATGATGATGGCGTATTTGTAACCCAGCTTCGAGGCTTGGCTCAAAGCTCTCGAGAGCTTCCAACCGCACACGTTGGGTTGGGCTATTAGGCCGTTCTTCCTCAATCGGGCGGCTACTTCAAGTGCCGTGCGCGTATACTCCCTGCCCACCGGGAGCACGACGATGGACGGGAGCTTCTCGACCTCGAAGGGGGGAAGGACTAGCGCTAGCCGATCCATCCCCGCGGAGTAGCCCACGGCGGGAAGGTCTTTGCCCCCAAAGAGTCTGATGAGTTCGTCGTAGCGGCCCCCTCCCCCTACCGCCATGTCGAAGCCCGGCACGTAGACCTCGAATATCATTCCCGTGTAGTACTCCAGCCCCCTCGCGAAGCCTAGGTATACGAGGAAGTCCGCTTTCCTGTAAGAAATCAAGTCCAAAATTTGGCTTAGGTTTTCAAGGCAGGAATAGGGCTTCTCCCAGCGGGACAATATGCGCCTTCCAACGTTCAGCACTTCCTCCGGAGAGCCTTTCGCCTCAAAGAGGTTCTTGATGGCTTCCCTGACATCCCTAGGCACCGATGGTCGATCCAAGAGGGGGATGACCTCGTCTTCCCTCCCTTTGTCGATGAGGGAGGCGATCTTGTATTGTTCTCTTTGCTCGAAACCGGCTTCCTCCAGAAGCCCGTAAAGGATCCCCACGTGGCCGATCTTAATCGTGAATCGTTCGAGCTTCAGCCTCTCCATGAGTTCGCAAGCGATGTCGAGGATTTCCGCATCGGAAGAGGGATCAGAGGACCCTATTAGCTCGAAACCAGCTTGCCAGAATTCTCTGTAGCGGCCTCTCTGGGGGTTGTCGTAGCGGAAGACGTTCGCGATATACCCTAGCCTGATCGGGAGGGGCTTTGCCTTCAGCTCTGAGGCGACGAAACGAGCGATGGGCGAGGTCATGTCGGGCCTTAAGACGACTTTTCTCCCTCCCAAATCTTGAAAAGCGTACATTCTCAGCCGAATTTCCTCCCCGCACTTCGCCTCTACGAGTTCGAAGGACTCCAGAGTTGGGGTTAGGACTTCTTCGTACCCGTAAAGTCGGAAGAGTTCACGGACGACTCCCTCGATTCGCCTCAGTTTGGCAAGTTCCTCTCCGAAGAGGTCCCTCATTCCTTTGAGGCGACGGAATTTGCTCATGGCACGAATAAAATGGCTAGGATTCCTAATAACATGCTCAAGTAAAGCGCGTTGGCGGTTTTCCTCGCCGAAGGTATGACGGAAGGTTCAAGCGTCGCTACCGAATAGGCACACAGCAAGTCGGCTAGCGCTATGAGGAAAGCGTAGCCATAGGAAAAGCCAGCTATGGCAAACGGCACGAAGCTCAGAGCTATCGCGAGCACGAAAAACGGCACCGAGGCGTTTCGGGCAACGACGGGTCCTAGGGAAACGGCGACGGTGTTCACCCCGAAGAGGGAATCTCCTTTCATGTCCGAGATCCCCTTGATGAGTTCCCTGCCGACGCAAAGCGAAAAAGCCATGAGGAAAAACACCAGGATTAGTTCGTTCGCCTCGAAAGCGAAGGACGCTCCATACGGTATCAGGGAAGCGGTTAGGAATGATACGAGGAAATTCCCCACCAAGCCCTCGCGTTTTAGCCTGACGCTGTAAGAGTAGCCCCCTAAGAGGAGGAGGCCCGTGAGGATCACCGAGGGTAAGGAAGGAGCCGATAGCAGTACCGCGAGAACTCCGAAAAACGATGCAACGAAAAAGGCCTCCCCCTCGCTTATCAGCCCGGAGGGAATGGGCCTGTGGGGGGCGTTGATGGAGTCTATTGGGGCGTCCATGATGTCGTTCAAGGACATGACCGATGCCACCATCGAGAAGGCGGAGGCGAAAGGAAAGAAGGCTTCCCAGGAAAGCGGCCGGAAGAGCAAGTAAGATGCCAGCGATGCGAGACCTCCCGCCAAGCACCTAGTTGGCCTAATGACGGATATGCCCCGGGGCTTCAACCCTCGAAAAGGCGGGAGGCCCGGTAGTAGACCACGCTCCCTCGCCTATCGCTCACCGCGAGCAACACCTCGTCGAACTTAGAAAGGGAGTTGCGCAGGTCTTCGATTCTCAGGGGAGAGCCTTGAATAACGCATAGAACGGAGAAGGAAGGGGGTTTAGCCCGCTTGTAATCCGACGGTTCGTACACAAGAAAATCGGGCTTCCCGTCGGTTTCGCACACGACGTAGCCCCTCTCCCTCAAATCTCGGTAAACGGGGTAGCGTCTTGGAAAATCCTCCGAGATGGCGGAAAGCTTGTGAAAAAGCTCGTCAGCGGTAAGGAAATTACCCCCTTCGCGGACTTTTATCTTCCCTTTTTCGAAAAGGTACATGGCCTCGCAGGGCGTGAGGAGGACGCGATCCCCAACTGGGATTCCAAACCCCTTCGCACGGAAGAGCGGATGCCTTCCCTTCACGTACACCGTCCCTTGGCTGATCTCCGCTACTGCCACAAGGTATAACGATCGCCGATAATTTTGTGATGGAGGAAGCCGTTAGGTGGGAGGAGGGCAGGTTGTTCGTTCTGGACCAAAGCCTCCTGCCCTTCGAGGAGAGATGGATCGAGCTGAAAACTCCCGAAGAAGTCGCCGAAGTCATAAGAAGCATGAAAATCCGAGGAGCTCCGTTAATAGGCGTGGTTGCCGCTTTCGGCCTCGCTCTGCAAGTCCTCCATTCCCGAGCAACGACGATGGAGGAACTCCTAGGAGAAATCAAGAGCGCCTACGCCTTGCTGAGAAGCACTAGGCCCACTGCGTACAACCTCTTCTGGGCCCTAGAGCGAATTATGCGGGTTATTGAGAAAGCTGAGTGCGTGGAGGAAGCGAAAGAAAAGGCCGTGAGAGAAGCCGAGTCCATTATGGAGGAAGATGTCGCCGTGAACAGGCGCATCGGCGAATACGGGGCAACTCTGCTCGAGGATGGAGATACGGTTCTCACCCACTGCAACGCGGGAGCGTTGGCGACCGCTGGCTACGGCACCGCTCTGGGCGTAATAAGATTCGCCGTTAGGGAAGGGAAGAAGATCCGGGTTATTGCGACGGAGACGAGGCCATTACTCCAAGGGGCGAGGCTCACCGTGTTCGAGCTGAAGAAAGAAGGCATTCCTGTTACCCTCATCGTCGACAGCGCGGTAGGCTACGTCATGTCTAAGGGAATGGTGGACAAAGTCGTCGTAGGGGCCGATAGGATCCTCCCGGATGGGCACGTGATAAACAAAATAGGGACATACGCGATCGCGGTTTTAGCCCGGGAACACGGGATCCCCTTCTACGTAGCGGCTCCCGCGTCCACTTTCGATTTTGAAAGCAGGCTGGAGGATGTGAAAATAGAGGAGAGGGACCCGGATGAAGTGAGGAAAGTCCTCGGAAAACCAATTACGCTCCCAGATGTCGATGTTTACAACCCGGCCTTCGACATAACGCCTCCTAGGCTAGTGAGTGCCATAATAACGGAGAAAGGGATAATACGTCCTCCCTACGACCGAAATATCCTTCTTTTCCTAAAGGGACAGTAACACCTCTACGGGGATCCCCGGAGGAAGGTTTATGTTCCTCTTCCACGCATTCCCTATGCTCACTATGGCAAAAACTCCAGCTATATCGGCTCCAGCCCTTCTTGCAAGCTCTATGAGGGCTCGTTGGGTTTCCCCTGTCTTGATCACATCGTCCACGATGAGGACGGAGTCCCGGCTCTTGATTGCCCCCCTAGGCAGATATAAGGACATGAGGTGGCCCGAACCCCCTGGAGAATAAGTAACCTCGTAGAACCGAGGAACGCCGACTTCCTTCTCTCTCTTGGCTATGGCAAGATCCACGTCTAGTTCGTGCGCTATCATCACGGCGAGTGGTATGCCATCTACCGCCGCGGTGAGCACTTTAGTAATCCGCTTTCCGGCGAAGCGGTCAATGGCATACGCAGCGATAAGCCTCAGCAGTGGGATGTCAAAAACTATAGAAGTGTTGTCGAAAAAACCATTCCTATCGAACGTTATTCGTCGCTTGACTTCCTTCTTAAGGTCGAATATTCTGTTGAGACACTCCCGCAGCTTCCTAGCTTTTTCCGCTGTTGGGAGTATGTGTCCCCTCGAGTACCTGCTCAGAGTGGTGGGAGCAATTCCTGTCATACGGGAAAGCGTGCACCAAGAGATCGATCGCCGCTTCTTCAGAACCCTTAGCGCATCGAGCAAATAGAGCCTTTGCTTAATCTCAGTAACCCTCTTCATAGCCAACACCTATTGTATGGAAGGGCCCGTGGTCTAGCGGACGAGGACACCGGCCTTCGGAGCCGGGGGTCGTGGGTTCGAATCCCACCGGGCCCGTCTTCGTTTTCTTTCGAGAACAGATCGCCATCTATTTGAGAGAAGGGAAATTTTAATACCCCTACGCGAGCTTGACCAAGCGAGCTGGGAATTCCTTCCGCACGATGAAGCCAGCTAAGTCGAAGACTTTCTCCGCCCTCTGAATGATCGCCGAGTCGCTTGTCGCTATTACATCGCCCCAGCGAAGAGCAGAAGTGTCCGCTTGGCGGGACGTGCACGCAGTACCTTTCAAGTTCCTCTTTGACATGAGTTGACGTACCAAAGCCGAGAGTTCTCCGCTCTTACTCACTTGTTGGTCGAAGAAGAAGGAAATCTCCGAGGGTGAGAGTCTTTCGAGGTAATTCATGATCAAGGAAAGCGATTTTCCGGTAAGGGATGTCATCTTGTATTTTCCGTGAATGGCCGACACGTCCCTCACGAATCCGTCGTCGCACTCGATGAGCGTAGCTCCTTTAAGGGCGCTCTCCACGGTTATCAAGACGTTGTAGCCGTCGATCGCTAAGCGTTTCCCTTTCACATCCTCCGGACTTATGAGCTTCTCCCGATGAGTCCGGGCTTCTTCTGAGCCGTAAACGCACCTGTAAAGTACCATGCGTTCCGTCTTCTTCAAACGATATTTGTCCCCGACGAATTCCACGCACTTCTCCCTTCGGTAGCCTCTGTTGAGCAAATAGCGCATATCCCTAGCGGCCTCAAGAATGGCCTCCCAGTTCATTCCACGTAGAAAGCGGGCTTAAGGGGCAAAGCCCTTCCAGCTCTATTGGCGGGGTCATAGCGGTTGGGATCGTCCTCCGCGTAAACCTCGACGGGTATCCCGAATTTCCTAGAGATGTACTCGGCGGACTCCTTCATCTCCTCGAGCTCGTCGAATTTCGCTTTCCGTAGGTAGTCTACAAGTTCGCTACTCAAGGAGAGGAAGTGGTCGAACATCTTAGGGGCGAGCTTCAGGAGGGCCTTATTCTTGCCGAACTCAGGATGGGAGGCTATTTTGCGCATCCACTCTCCCTTGTTTAGGGAGCGTTCGGCGAGCAGGGTTCGGAAGAGCGCCCACTTCTGGGAAGAAGCCACGTATATGCAGATTTTCTTGGGGGTCTTCTTGAGGACTTTGAGCACGTTGCCTAGGTCCTCCAGTAGAGATGAAAGCTCTTCTTCGGCGATGAGCGCGGAATAATCAATTTTGGATAGGTCGTAAGATGGCCAGGACTGGCGAGAAACGAGCTCCTTCTCGCCGATCAATGCCCACATTTCCTCCGCTAAGTGCGGGATGAAGGGGGCGAGCATGCGAATCCACCTCTTGAGAACCTCTAAGAAGATCCTCGTCTTCGCCTCCGACCTCCTCTCGTAGTACTTGAAGTCGTTCCAGTGCATGAAGAGGGCCTCCACGAGGGCGCTCCTCGTCTTCATCTGCTCCATGAAGTCGGCGACTTTCTTCGCCCTCAATTGAGAGCGGCTCATGAGCCAACGGTCTATGCGACTCTCTCCCTCAACGAAGGATGAGGAAGAAACTCTCTTGACGTAAGAAAGCAGTTCTTGCAGTTTTCTAAGCGATTCTTCCGCGTTCCTTTCCCTCCAATCGGGATCGTCCATTTCCTCGGCGGCGAGCAGTAAGGTCAAGCGCGTACCATCGGCTCCGTATTTCTCGATCGCCTTCCTCAACGGGATGAAGTTCCCCTTCGACTTCGACATCTCCTCGCCTTCTATCCTCAGAATTCCCCCTACGCACACCCCTCTGGGCCACAATTCCCTCGGGAAGAGGGCGACGTGGTGGAATATGAAGAAGGTGAGGTGATTGGGCAATAAGTCTTTCCCCGAGATCCTTAAGTCCACCGGGTACCAGTAAAGGAATTCCTCGCGCATTCTCTTCAGAACATCAGCCGATATCCCGGTTTTTCTCGATACTTCCTCGGCGCTTCCCAATCCCAGGAAGACGAAGTCGAAGACTTCCTCAGTGAGTTTGGAAGGGTCTACTTCGCCGCTGTTCACGAACTTGCTCACGGTGTAGTACGCCATGTAAATCGTCGAATCGCTCAGCGTTTCGACGATCCACTCCTTGTCCCAAGGCAACGGAGTTCCATAGCCAGTCTTCCGCGCGCACGCCTTGTCGCGCAACCACTCGATGACTTCCTCGAACCAGGGGCGGGCGCTTTCTGGGAAGACCCGTATCTCCGATAGAGCTTCTCTGGCGAGCTTCTTCCATTCGGGATCCGAATACTTGAGGAACCATTGATCGACGAGCAACTTCACGATGCAGGGAGTTCCGCATCTGCACACGACGGGTTCGACGAGGTCGTACATCACGTCGGCTATGCCTTTTTCCATGAAGTCGCGAATGATCCTCTCCTTCACCTCAAAGACTCTGTAGCCAGCGTACTCTCCGCAGATTTCCTTCAGGATGCCCGTGTGATATTCCTTTTTGTAGATGATTTTGGTGGCTTCTTCGGCCTTCGGGTCGTGCTGATCCCTTATCCCCATGCGCTCCACGATCTCGATGGCGGGGTGATCCCCGAACCCCTCGAGGCGTATCATGGAGATGGGCTCTACTTGCTCCACCACTTCTGGGGGCACTCCGTACTTCTCGAGCAAGCTGGGGTCGCGCTTGAGGTCCCGGAGGGCAAGCCAATCGTAAGGGGCGTGGGAGGGCACGCTGTAGACGACCCCGGTTCCGTTGTTAGGGTCGACGAACGTGGCGGGCAGGATGGGAATTTCTCGATTCTTGATGGGCTCCTTACACATCTTCCCCATGAACGACGCTCCCTTGACTTCCTCGAGTACTTTGACTTCCTTTCCTTGGTTCTTCAGCTTCTCGGCGCAAGGCCTACTTATGAGCCACTTCTCGCCATCTACCTCGGCGATCACGTACGTGACTTCCGGGTTGAGCCACACGTTCGTCACGCCGTAAACGGTCTCCGGCCTGAACGTGGCGCCCGGGAGGACGATATCTCCCATTCTGAACTTGATGAGGACGTACTCCTCAGGAGAAACGCCAACGCCCACTAGACGGTCGTGGTCGCCGGTGGGCGATTGACAGCGGGGGCACCAAACCACGGGGTGCGTCCCCTTGGTGACGTACCCCTTCTCCTTGAGGCGCGTGTATTGCCACGTTATGAAGCGGTTGTATCCCTCGTTTAGGCTCGTGGTATAGAACTCCCGTCTCCAGTCCACCGAAAGTCCGAAATCCCTAACGACCTTCCGGTTGCGTTCCGTGTAATACTTTATGACGTAAAGCGGATCGACGAATTTCTTCAGGTCTTCCTCGCTAACGCCATCTATTTCCCTTAATGCCTTTATGAGGCGTTCATCGCCTTTCTCCACGCGGTGAGAAATCCCAGCGACAGCTTCCCCCGTCCAGTGCCAAGCCCACGGGAAGAGGACGTTGTACCCCTGCATGCGCTTGAACCTCGCGTAGGCGTCTAAGCGGGCAGACGTGAAACCGTGCCCTACGTGCAACGGCCCGTTCGGATAGGGGTAGGGGAACGTTACGAAGACCTTCGGCCTAGAAGGGTCGGGATCCGCTTCAAATAACTTGGCCTTTTCCCAAGCGTCCTGCCACTTACGCTCTATCTGTCTTAACCATTGAGCGGACAACTTCAAACACTTTCTTCTTCGCTTCTTCAATTTTCTCCAGGCTCATCCCACCGCCCTTGCCCAAGTCGGGTTCTCCTCCCCCGCCGCCACCGAACGACTTAGCGATCATCGAAGCGAGCTTGCCCGCGTGCACGCCTTTCTCGATGGCGGCATCTCCTACCTTTACGAGCAATTTCGCCCTTTTATCCCTAGAGAAGAGGACCACGACGGCGGACGGTTCTTTCTTCACGACTTCTTTCGCGAGAAACAACGGGTACTCGTCGAATTCCTTCACTTCATCGCAGACGACCCGTACGGGACCTACGTCCGCCAACTTGCTGAGCAGGTCCTTGGCCCTGCACTTAGCGAGTTCTTCGACGAGGGAGGAAAATTGCTTTGAGAGCTTTTTGTGCTCTTCGACGAGAGAAGCGATTTTCTGGACTAATTTTTCCCTCGGGACTCCTAACAACTCGGAGAGCTCGTGCAACGTCTTGTCCATGGACTGGATTTCTTCGAGCGCGTAAGATCCCGTCTTGAAGACCAGCCTTTCCACGCCATCTTGTAGGCGTTCTCTACGCACGATTTTTATGAAGCCAACTTCCCCCGTCCTCGAACAATGCGTTCCGCAACACGCTTCTACGTCCCAGCCTTCGATGTTAACGATCCTCAAATCCTTGCCAGGAACAGCACCTCCCTGATATATGCGCATCCCGTAGCGACGCTCGGCTTCCCCCCGGGGCATCCAGTAGGTCTTGACTTCTCGGTTCTCCCTAATGACTTGGTTGGCGAGGCGTTCGATCTCCGCTAGTTTATCGAACGAGAGGCGTTCGTAGTGGGAGATGTCGAGCCTCGATTCTTCCACTCCCTTTTGGGCCCCCCATTGCCAAGCGTGCTCCCCGAGGACCCGCCTAGCCGCCCCGATGAGTATGTGGGTGGCGGTGTGGCTACGCATGAGGGCGTGGCGACGTTCCCAATCGATTAAGCCGCGGACAGACTGGCCCCTCGATGGCAGGGGACCCTTCACCCTGTGGAAGACCACCGGGCCTATCTTCTGGACATCGACCACTTCGGAGCGTCGTCCATCGAATTCTATGAAGCCCTTATCGGCTGGCTGTCCTCCCCCCTCTGGGTAGAAAAGGGTTTTATCGAGGACTATCCAATCTCCCTCCACCGCGAGTACCTTCGCTTCGAACTCCTTCTTGTAAGGGTCTTCGTAAAAGAGGAGCCTGGTTTCGGGCAGGGTTTCCGATAGGAGCTTAAGTTCTTTGGGAATGGGTTCTTCGGCTTTCCTCGACGGGATGTGCCGGGAGCAAACTAGGGCGTAAAAGTCGACCGGGATTTCTACTTTAACTCCGCGCTTCCCCGCTTCCTCGGCGACCTGCTCGGGAGTTATCCCGTGCGAGTCGTAGAACTCGACGAGTTTTTCTTTCGGGAACTCGGTCATCCCCCTCGCCTTCAACTTCTCGCAGAAGCGGGCGACCATGGAAAGCCCTTTTTCGAGGGTCTTTGCATACTTTTTCAGCTCCGCGTCGAGCAACTCGAGTATTTCATTCTCCATTTCCCTGAGGATCGGGTAATAGGGAGACCATAGGCGGATTTGGCGGGCTACCATGTCATGAAGGGAAGTCCCCCCTAGCGAGGAGAGGAGTCGGTAGCTACGCCTTATGAGTAGGCGAGCGAGGTAACCTTCCTTCACGTTCGACGGGACGACTCCTTCGGAGAGTATGAAGCAAACGGCTTTGGTGTGATCGAGCAGGGCGAGGAAGTCGATAAAGGGCTTGAGGAACCGATCGAAGTCTTCTTCAGATATACCCGCGATCTCCAGGCACGAACGTAGGTCTTTTTGGGATGCGAGAGCGGAGATTTTGGCGTATGACGCGAAGAGATCCTCGTCTAAGGGGACGTTCAACTGTCTTCGGAAGTCCTCAAACGCCTCCCCGTATATCGCGTGGAAAGCCGTGATGGATCCTTGGCTCAGCCAAGCGAAGCGTTCAACGCCGTAGCCCGTATCGACCGTCTTTACGGGAGTTTCCTCGAGTTTGCCATCCAGCGTTCTGTATTGCATGAAAACGAGCGTGGAGAGTTCCAAACCGCCCACGATAGCCTCAACGTCGGGACCGGCGTTTCCCCCTCCCGACCAAAAGCCTTCCTTGTAGGTAATTTCGTCCTCCTTTATCCCGAGTTCCTCGGTGAGGAATTCGTGGTGGTAGGCGACCGTCTCGTACTCCCAGTACACGCGCTTGTCCGGGTAGTTGAAGGCGTGGTGGGCCGCCATCTCGAACATCGTGAGGTGCCTCCCGAAGGTGGGGCCGACATGATCAATGTCGACGAAGCGCAGGCACGGCTGTATGATGACGAGGGGGTTCGCGGGGGGAGGGATGGTTCCCTCGGTAACGTAGGGCTGGAAGTCGATGATGCTAGCGTGGGTGAATAGGAGGTCGTCCCTCCACCTAGCGACCACTGGGTAATGGGGAACGTGCTCGTGTCCTTTGCGTTCGAAAAAACGCACGAATAATTCCCTTATCTCCTTCAGGGAAAAGGGTCGCTTAGTTATCTGGCGTTTTATGAAGGAATAAGGGACGCAGGGGGACTCGCCGCAGACTTCTTGCTCCGGATGGAGCGTCCAGAAAAACTCGCCACACTTTTCACATCGCTTCCTTACGTAACCTCTCTCCCGTAAAAAAGAGCCTTCTATTTGGCGATTAACCTCCAAAGAGGGCTCCCAGTCCCATGAACTCTTCTTCCTTCTTCTCCTCCTTCTTTTCCTCTTTCTTCTCTTCTTTCTTCTCCTCCTTCTCAGCGGGAGCAGGGGCAGGAGCAGCGGCTGGGGCAGCGGTCACGAGGGAGGACGCCGATTTTATCGCTTCGTCGATATCCACCTCGGAGAGCGAAGCCACGAGAGCCTTTACCCTATTCACGTCGGGGTTTATGTTGGCCGCCTTTAGCACCTTCACGAGGTTCTCCTCCGTTATGGGTTGCTTGGCTGCGTGTAGGAGGAGCGCCGCGTAGATGTACTTCATAGCTTGAGTTCAAGGAGCGAGGGTTGATAAATATAAGCTAAGAAGGAAGTTGCCGCTTGAGGGCTTCCGCGTGAGAAGCCGCCAAAGCGAGGAGTTGTTTGATGGTTTCTGGGGAAGGGTACGCTATCGCCAAAGCGAGGGACAAAGCTGAGCGATGTGCTATCGAAATGGATCGTGATAATATCTCGGGGATCTCGTATGCTATCCCAAGCGCGAGCAGGTAAGCGTTAGACGCCGCTTCTTTTATCCTCTCCTCCTCCGCCTTTACGTCGGGGAGTAATTGGTCGCCCTCGATGATGATCCCCGAATCATAGGCGACCTTTAGCCGTAAGCCAACTTCTATTGGCTTTATTCCTAACTTAGTGAGTACAGCAGCGAGCTTCTCGGAAATGACGTCGCCTTTCTTGGCGACGACGGTATCCTTAATCACCCAAACGCTTCCCGACTCCACGCGGGTCCTTATCCCCACAGCCGCCAATTCGCTCATGATGGGGCCAGGCGGCAAGCCCGTGTTTCCAGCGGGAATTACGATGTCCGAAGTCGCCACGTCGCCCGGTCGGGCGGGCATCTTGATCTTCGTCTTGTCCAGTTCTATGGCAAGCTTGAAGGGATTCATCCTAGTCAGCAAAAGTATGTTCGAGCCTTTTAGGTAGTCCTTAAGCTTCTCGAGGTTCTTCTTCTCCTTACAGGCGTCGATGGCCCTTCGCAACAACGTGTTCTTGACGACCTTGAAGAGGACCTTCCCCCGGAATCGCTTTCTCAGTTCCTGCAATTGTTGGGCGCGGACCTTGTGCAGGTCGGCGATTAAAATGGTGTCGTACTCTTTGAGTAATTGCGTTAGCTCCTGCACCTTGCGGATCTTATGCTCCGGGATGCGGCGAGCTACGGCCATCATGCCGCTCTTACCGTTGGGCCCATGGTCGTCTTCACGTAAACCCGGACGATCCGGGCGAGGCCTTCCCCGAACTTCTCCTCCAAGCGAGAGAGAACGGTCATGGCGTTCTCGGCTAGTTGGTCGGAGGGCATGTCCTCCGTCCCTATGA
Source organism: uncultured Nitrososphaerota archaeon (assembly GCA_964398605.1). Taxonomy (GTDB): domain Archaea; phylum Thermoproteota; class CAYNNH01; order CAYNNH01; family CAYNNH01; genus CAYNNH01. Next base: position 12,528 of record CAYNNH010000015.1, read on the forward strand.
GGCACTGAACGACGGGCTGGTCCTTTATCCTCAAGCGAACCGACCTAGAAAGACGCTCAAGAATGGGCATCGGATCCGCCGTAGGCGGAACGGGAGTCGGCATCTTCCCCCGGGGGCCCAGCACTGGCCCCATGTATCGCGCAACCAAGGGCATCATGGGGGTTTCGGCGACGAAGAAATCGTAGTTCTTCGCGAGCTTCTTCGCCCTCCTCTTGTCGGCGTATTTCGGGAGGTCTTCCCTCGTAACAACCTCGACCCCCATTTCCTTCGCCTTCCTAGCCAATTCCCCGCTGGCGAAGACGCATATCTTAACGGGCTTGTTGGGCTTGTGGGGTAAAGCGAGCACCTCGTTCATCCTATGCTCGGGATGTTTCTTCGGATCTATCCCTGAAAGCACGGCGATGAGCTCTACGGATTGGAGAAAATTGCGCTTCTTGGACTTCTTTTTCGCTTCTTCGATCGCCCGAACGAGGTCTTCCTTCCTCAAAGGCACTAGTATGACAAGGCAACCCGTAATTAAGGTTAATCCTTGAGGAGGTCGTCGTACTTACCTTCCTTGATTTCGCGCATGACTTCTCGGGGATCTTTGCCATCGATGGTGACCCCCATGCTCACGCACGTGCCCACCACCTGCTTCACAGCGGCCTTGAGGGTTTTGGAAAGCAATTGAGGCATCTTGATCTTCGCGATTTCAATGACGTCCTTCATCGTTATATTCCCCACGAATTTGGAGCCTGCTTCTCCAGATCCCTTCTCAATTTTGGCGGCACGAACGATGAGGGCGGAAGTCGTCGGTATTCCGACTTTTACTTCAAATTCCTTTGTTTCGGTATCCACGATGACTTCGACGGGGACTTTCATCCCCGAGAACTCCTTGGTAAGCTCGTTTATCTTCTCAACAACCGCGAAGACGTTCACGCCCAGAGGCCCTAGGCTGGGCCCCAGAGGAGGCCCCGCGGAGGCTTTCCCTCCCTCGACGATCACTTTAACGGACTTCTTCGGCACCGCTCTCACCCTTCTCGGCTTCTTCCTTCTCCTTCACGAGCCTCAGCTGGGAGAGGGGATACGTTATGGAGATGCTCGCCGGAGTGTCCAGCAAAGACAAACTCGCCATCCCTTCGTCGTAATCGACGTCCACTACTCGGGCGAGGCTACCCTTGAGGGGGCCTTCGATGGCTTCCACGATATCCCCGGGAGCTATGCGGCGAACTTCGATCTTCTCCATGAGTATCTTCTCGAGCTCTTCCTTGCTCACGAGCAAAGGAGCCCTCGCCTTGGCGTGCCTTATCCCGCGTATTAGCTCGATCACCACGTCGGGTCTGTCGGCTTCCACGTATATGTAGCCGCGGTGGCGACGCAAGATGAGGATGGATTTTATCTTGCCCGTACGCATGGCCCTAGCGGCGAGTATGTCCGCCACCGTTCTCTCTTGACCAACTGTTGTTCGAACGGCGTAGATGCGGGTCATACAACATCACCCGGGAACGAAACCTAAGAGGGAGGAGGCAATATAAAGGATTATGAAGCCTATCGTCCCCACGAGCAAAATGCCCAAGAAACAGATCTTCAAGGAGAGGGAAAGCTCCTTCCTAGTGGGTTTAACTGCCACTTTCAGCAAGCGTTTCACCGATCGGAGGAACGAGGAGACGCCCACATATGATGAAGTCCTAGCCTTCATTAATGCTCGCCGCGACTAAATTCTCAGACATTCCACGCCGAGCGATTCGAGCGCTGAGAGCAACTTAGACCTGTGCGATCCGGGAATCCCCTTCCAATCGAGCACGGCTTTTTCGCAAGGAGGAACAGTTCTTTGGAAAAGTTGCGCTATCACGTTCTCATCCATATCGATGGCGTATTTCGGGACTATGTGCCCGATCCCCGCAACGTTTTCGAGACAGAAGCGAGTGTGCTTGGGGGCGTAGTGGGGACCTCCAAAGCCCACGTAGTGTTCCACTTTTTCGCGAGGAGGTAGGGCCTCCAAGACTACTTCGGCGATTATTCGGCCGTATTTCTCGTTCTTCCACGCGCCTATATCGCTACCTATCTCGATGAACGTAACCGGGACATTTAGTTCCGTGGGACCGTGGTGAGTGGCCTCGAGAGACACCGCCACGTCGAGCCCTCTGGCGGCCTTCGAGAGTTCACAAAGGAGCGAGCGAGCAGTTGACGGATTGGCTATAGCAACGGATTTCGGCTTCCCTCCCATGGGGGCTTCGTCTTTCAAATTGCCGGGGACGTGCACGGTCATGCAGGGCTTTCGTGATGCACTGGCGTGCCGGGAAAGCACCACGACTTCGTCGAAATCGTAACCCGCTAAATCTTCCTTCTCGAGGAAAACGGAATCTTTGGAAACGAAAACTAAGGTCAGATCCTCGCTTAGCTTCACGACTTCGCCCTTTTCTTTCCCGCAGATCTCAAGGATATGCTTTGCTATGTTGAGAGCCGCTGGGTCTTCGAGCGAGGCTATTAAGCCTATCATGGGCCGAAAATGAGGGCGAGTAGGGCGACTTGCGCGTGGAGGCGATTTTCAGCCTGGTCCCAAACGATCGATTGAGGACCATCTATGATGGCGTCCGTGACCTCTTCACCCCTATGGGCGGGCAAGCAGTGCATGAACAAGGCGTTGGGGCATTTCTCCATGAGTTGCTCGTTCACCTGATACTTAGGGAGGAAAGTCCTCAGCCTACGTTCCCGCTCGGCTTCTTGGCCCATGGACACGAACACATCGGTGTAGACGATGTCGGCGTTTTCGACGGCTTCTGTAGGATCCTCAACTATGGAGAATTCGGCGGACGACGTTGAACAGTTCTGCTTCGCCCACTGAACGACTTTCTCGTGGGGACGGTATTCGCGGGGGCAGGCAACCGCGATGTTCGCCCCGACTTTCGTGCAACCGATTATGAGTGAGTGGCAAACGTTACTGCTCCCGTCCCCTACGAACACGACATTCAGACCCTTCAGCTTCCCTTTCTTCTCCCACATGGTGAAGAGGTCGGAGATTATCTGGCAGGGGTGCAAGAAATCGGAGAGGGCGTTAATAACCGGCGCTTTGGCATGCTTGGCCATCTCCTCGAGGATGGAGTGCTCGAAAACCCTAGCGATGATCCCGTCCACGTAGCGGTCCAACACTCGGGCGGTATCGGCCACCGTTTCCCCTCGCGAGAGCTGTAAGCGAGACCAGTCGAGGATGAGGGCATGCCCCCCCAATTTCTGAATGGCCACTTCAAAGGAAACCCTCGTCCTCGTTGAAGGTTTCTGGAAAAGCATGGCGATGTTCTTCCCATCGAGAGGCCTTTCCCTAAAGTTCCCGCTCTTAACTTCCTTGCTCAGGCGTAAGACTTCCCATATCTCGTCCTCGGTGAAGTCCTGAAGGGTGAGGAAGTCCCTTCCCCGCCACATGCATAAGAAGTAGAGCGTTCAAAAATTGAATTGTCCAAGAAACATCTCCTCTCCATAAGCGTGCAAGATCCTTCCCTCAAGGAAAAGGACTTGCTCATTTACGGCTCGTGCATCGAAAACGTCCACCCACAAATACTCGATCGTCTCTCGGAGGGGAAAACGGCCCTCCACATCTGCTTAGAAGCCGAGCACGTGAGCCTCGCGGAGGCGAAGCTCTTGCACATAATCACGTATTCGAAGCCGAAGTCCGTGACGGTGCTCACCATGGACGGGTCTCCTCACTGCGTTCAGCTACACTTCGCCGTTGAGCAGTTGAGGAAAGCCGTAGAAATCCCCATTAGGCATTTAGTCATCGAAAAAGGGGAGGTTTTCGAGGTCAGTCCGGAGGCCGTGAGGGCGGCGAGACACTTGTCAGAGGTGGAGAAGCTATTAAGGGGTATAAAGCCCTAGGGCGCGCTCGTATTCCAAGAGCAACCACAGCACGGTCACGTAAGCTTTAAGCGGT
>CAYNNH010000016.1:0-15638 GCA_964398605.1 uncultured Nitrososphaerota archaeon
CCCTTATGTCCGCCTCCACTTTCCCCTCCCTCATGTAGAAAGGTATGGAGGCGACGACCCTCCACTCCAGCTCCAGCAACTCGTCCGCCACCCTCACTCCTTCCTCGAGAACCGCGTCCCTTATGCTTACCACGTCGTCGGGACTTCCCACGTAGACGAGCTCTATGCGGGCGAACTCTTGAAGCCTAACGAGCCCCTCCACGCCCCCTCCTTCCCACCTGTAAGTCCAGCCTGAACAATCGTAGAACTTCCAAGGCAACTGGTCAAGGTCCAAGGTTTCGTGGGAGAAGAACTGCCAGAAAGGTTCGCATTGAGCTGGCGCGAGAACGTACGCGGGATCCTTTAGGACTTTCTTTAAGTCGTCGGTGGAAAGCTCGCCCGTTATCTTGAGCTTGTTCTTGAAGTCGTCGAAGGCGTTGGGATCCCTTGGCGGCGGGCAAACGTAGTACATGCCTTCAGGTATGTTGTCGAGGTAACCTGGCATCCTTTTCATGACCTCGAAAGGTATGAGCTTGGGCAAGAGGAACGGCTGGAAGCCTAGCTTGTGCGCTATTTCCCTCAAAAGGATCGTCTTGATGGCTTCGAAGAGGCTGGCAAACGGGGGAGTGTAGATCCACTGCCCTCTGCCCGGGAATTCCTTAATCCAGCCGAGCTCGAGGCATACCCTAGCGGGGTCCTCCGAGAACTTGACTTTCTTGGGGGGCGATTGCTTCAGTATCAAGACCTCTTCCTCGACTGCGGGCGGCTTGGTGACTTCCAAATAGAGCTCCCTTATACGAGTCAGCACTTTCTCAGGGACGGCTTTTTCGAGCTCCCTTTCCCCAATATTCTCAAACTCCAAAAATAGCTTGTTCCCTACGCTTTCGGCTTTGCGCACGAAAGGCAATTTGTTTATCCGCGGAATGAGCTCTCTTGGGAGTTCCGAGGGGTATTCGATTTCGTATTTGAGAGAAGTAATGCTGAGACCCCTTACCCCTACTCTGTGCCTCCCCAAAACGGGTACGAGAGCCTTTCTGAGTCTGAGTACGGCAGAAGTAGCTCTGACGTACCTCCCCGATCGTATGTCGAAGTATAGTTTGTTTCCCTCAACTCTCCACTCGACGATGCGGGATCCCTCTTCCTCCATCCCCCTTGGAACCCCTTTGAGGAAAAGCTCTTCGTTCGCCTTCCTCACGAGTGAGGCTAGATCTTCCCTCGCCTCCTCAGCTTCTTTGCTGAGGTTGAAGTAGCAGTGCAGTTCGATCCTAAGGCATTCCTCCTTCGACACTTTTCACCACCTTTTCTGCTAGTTGCAGGCACATAAGTAGGTCATCTAATGTGGTGAGTAAATCCTCGACTGTTTCGGTTCGAACTCGCACCTCGAAGCGACCATCCCTCGTTCGGGAGCTTATCCGTATGCCCTCCGGCACGTCTCTATTGTCCGCTTCTAACGCCTTCCTAACGCTTTCGGCCATTTTCGCGTCCTCGTACGATACCTTTAGTTCAGCCAGATACGTGTTCCTTCACCCACTGGAGGACTTTTTCCACGAATTCCTCCTCCTTCTCGATGGGGATGACCGCCCCCGCCGCCACGTCGTGCCCCCCTCCGAGCCCGCCAACGGAACTCGCCACTTCCTTCATCATGAGCCCCGCGTTCATCCCCTTCTTGACGAGCGAGATGGGAACCCTCACGGAGATCTTCTTCTGTGCGTTCTTCGCGTTCGTTATGAGGACGATGGGCACTTTCTCGCGGTAGAGGTTGGAAATTATGGTGGAAACCGTCCCGCTTATTTCTTCGTCGATGATGCCCTCCCCGTGGACGAAGAGTATGCCCTCCTTAAGCTCTATCCTCTTTTCCGAGTGCTTGAGAACCGCGTTGACGGCGCTTGCAACTTGTCTCCTATATTCAGCCAACACTTTGCCCGCCTCTTCTAACGCCCTTCCCCGATCTCCCATGGCTATGGCAATCCCCAGATCGACGTTGCCCGACCTCCCGCATGCGTTCAGCAACGTCGAGAACTCCCTCCCGTCCCTTAGGATGGCCCTTTCCCTCACGAGCGTGTATATCTCTCCCACTAGGGAAGGCACATCGCTCCCAGCCTTCAACACGTTCTTGAGCAAGTAGCTGGCTATCTCGTTGTACAACATCTCTTTTTCCTCCTCGCTCAAATCGGCGAGCGACTTCCAACGCCCTCCCTCCTTTACCCTAATTCCGGCCCTTTGAACGAGCTCTAGGCAAGCCTTTTCATTCCCCGTGAGCCCCGGCAAGAAGGGGTTCATCGTCCTCGCTATCGCCTTGTGAATAGGCCTCGTTTCCCGTCCGTAGAAAAGCAAATCGTGCTCCCTTTTCAAGTAGCCCAGCTTCTCCCCTTCTTCCGCGAATTCCCTGTTGAGCCCCACTAGACGCCTATTTTTCTTGTCTTGCATATCCCCTAATGCGCCTACGACAGCGAGAGAAACCAAGTAACCCCTCAAGTGGGGCGGGACTATTTCCCTAGCCACCAAATAGGTCATTCCCGCCCCGCTAACGTCTATGGAACCGTCCATGCCGAAAATGTGGGGGTTCACGTGGAGGAGGTTCTTCCCTTGACTCCCCCTAAGGGGCTGGTGGTGGTCGATCACGACGACCTCCTTGCCCTCGCTTTCCCGGTCGATGAGGTCTATGTAGCTACCCCCTATGTCTGTGAAAACGTACAAGTCCGCGTTCTTGCCGAACGTTTCCTTCAGATTTTCCTTATCTATGTAGGAAATGCACCTAACCGAGTAGCGAGCCCCCAAGGCGTGTAAAGCCCTCCCCATTATGCCGGCGGAAGCTATCCCGTCGGCGTCTATGTGCGAGATCACGAATATGCTCTTTTCTTCCTCAACGGCCTCTTTTATGATTCCAGAAGCTTCTTTCACCGCACGCTTAAACTCCTCAGACAGCGCCAAGGGCGACCCGATAGTCCCAGTCTTCGGGCAACCTTCCGATTCGCTTGTAGTACTTAACGAGCCTGTGGATCTTTGCCTCGATCAATTGCAAGGCCCTCTTGTTCGCCGTGTCCTTCTTGTGCACGGAAAGATGCTTCTTGACCCTCCTCGCCCTCTCGAGCAGGTTCGCGAGATCCTCGGGAATTTCGGGCTCCAGCCCAGCTTCACGGAGTATCTGCGTTATCTTTTTACCAGTCACCATTTTGACGAGGGGGACGCCGTACCTATCCCTTAAGATCATCCCTATCATGCTCGGCGGATAACCTTCCTTCGCAAGCTTTATGACGAGCTCCTCAACTTCTTCCGCGCTCAATTTAACCCAAGCTGGCTTGGTCTTTTTGGCTGGCCTCTTCGACCTCGACTTGCCGCGGCTGTGCGTGTGAAGACGGGCCATTCTTTGATGAGGGAGCTTTTATTTAAAATCTAACGTGAGGAGGAAGTCGGCCAATTTCCTCGCGGCTCTCCCCCTGTGCGACAATCTATTCTTCTCTTCCATGCTCATCTCGCCGAACGTCCGCTCATATCCTTCGGGAACGAAGATGGGGTCGTATCCGAACCCTTGATTTCCCCTTATTGCCTCCGCTATCCTCCCCCTAACTTCCCCTTTGAAGAGCTCGACACGGTCTCCGAGACGACACGCGATCACCGAGACGAACTTCGCTTTCCTATTTTCGATCCCTTCCATGAGCTTCAAAATCCCTTTTAGGCCTATGGTATCGAGGACGTACGACGAGTAAACGCCCGGAAAGCCTTTCAAAGCGTCGATAAAAAGCCCCGCATCCTCGACAATGTATATTTTGTCGGGAGGCAACCTCTTCGCCGCCTCGTACGCCACCCTCTCGAGAGAGTCCGCCTGAACTTCGAACTTCCTTTCCTCGGAAACTTCCACGTCGATGCCGTAGGGCGCTAGGACAGCCCTGACTTCCCGCACCTTGTGCGGGTTCCTAGTGACGAACCACACCTTCATTTTCCCCTCCTGACGTACCTCCCCCTCGCCTCGATCTCCGCCACCTTCCGCTCCACTTTGCGCCTCTCGTCGACCCCCACCACCTCTTCGTAGCCCCTCCAGAAAGCCTCCAAACACAGGTCCTTTATGCGGAAGTGGGCGCTCTCTACAGCCCTCTTGAAGAGATGCGCGTCTACCCCCCTGTCTTCCAACGAGTCGCTGAAGCTCCCCAGCCCAAAATCGATGAGCACAAGCCCCTTTCTACCGCTTATGACGTTGGAAGTCGTGAGGTCTCCGTGCACGATGCCCGCGCTGTGCAACCTGCCCGCCATCCGCCCCACCTGATGGCACGCTTCCTCGGCGTTTTCCTCGTTCAATACCAACCTGAGGAGTCCTCCCTCGACGAACTCCATGACTATCTCGCACTCCACGGGATCCACGCAGTACACGACGGGGCAAGGAACCCCCGCCCTTTTGGCCGCCCTCATGAGGCGGGCCTCCCTCACCGTTCTACGGGAACGTATGGCGAGATCGAGCTCCGGAATGCGGTACTTCTTCGGTACCCTCCTCTTTATCACGGCTGGCTCCCCCATCCAAGTCGTTTTCACCAACCACGCCTCCGCTCCTTTGGCGATTACTTCCTCCACGGCACGTCCACCTCGTCGAGCCTCCACTTCCTCCTCACGTAGCTTTCCTCGATGGGCACCGTTATCCCGTGGAGGTAATTGAGGCACCCCGTCCACGCTATCATCGCCCCGTTGTCGGTCGCGTACTCGGTCTTCACCACGTCGAACTTCGCCTCGTGCTCCTCGGCCATTTCCTTCAACATCTCTTGGAGCCTCTTGTTGGCGGCTACCCCACCGGTGAGGAGAACTTCTCGCTTCTTCGTATGGACGAGAGCTCTTTCGGTCACCTCCGTCAACATGGAGAAGGCAACCTCCTGGAGGCTGTAGCAAACGTCCTCTATGGGGTGCTCCTGAACTGCCTTTAGAGCGGCCGTTAGTAGCCCGCTGAACGATAAGTCCATGCCCTTCACGACGTAAGGCAATTCCACGAAGTTCTTGCCTTTCTTGGCGAGCTCTTCTACGATGGCTCCCAAACACTTGTCTTCCCGGCGCTTTATGCCCGCTTCCCTCGCGAAGACGTCGATGCAATTCCCCACCGCGATGTCGAGAGTTTCCCCGAAAACCCTGTACCTTCCTCCCGCGAAAGCCGACACGATCGTGTTCCCCGCCGAGACGTAGAGCACCACGGGATCCTCAAGCCCCGTCGTGAGCCTTCCTATTTCGATGTGCGCTAGGCAGTGATTGACCCCGGTAAGGGGCACGTTTAAGTAAGCGGCGAGGGCCCTAGCGACGGTTGCCCCCGTTCTTAAGCAGGGACCCATCCCGGGGCCCTGCGAGAAGGCGATTACATCGACATCCTTTAATTCGATGCCCGCCATCTCCAAAGCTTCCCGTACGACCCTGACGGCGACTTTGGAGTGGTGCTGAGCGGCTTCCCTAGGGTGTATTCCCTCCGAAACATACGTGTCCTTCACGTTGGCGAGTATTTCGCCTTCCGAGGTCGCTATCCCCACTCCAAAGTCGTCAGCTGTGGACTCTATTCCAAGGCATACAATACGCCTCAAGCCCCCGCCGTTTTGAACTCAGTGTACCCACAATAGCCGCAAGAATAACGGTCTTTATGCGTGGCCATGGGCCTCCCGCACTTCGGGCAGAACTTGAACAACCTGATGAGCTTACCCCCTTCGATCTTGTACCTCGTCCAAATCCCCCTCTCCCGCGCCCTCCTCCTTTCCTTCTTCGCCCTCTTTATGTCCTTCCTACGCCTTCTCTTCGGCTTCGCTACTTCCGCCACCTTTCTCTCCCTCGTGCTTACGCAACAAGTGCTTGTGCTCCACTACTTTCGCGACCGACAAGTCCTCGTACAGGTGGCACCTCACAAAGGACTTGTTCGTCCCATACCTCGTCCTTATCTTGACGACGATAACGTGCTCTATGGGAACGCCGTACTGCTCCGCGAATACCTTCCTCAACTCCGCTCTACTGGGCGTCGCCTTTCCAACATGCTCGACTAACGCTTCAACTTCCTTCCTCTTCAGCAGGGGGTTCTCCCGCTCGGTCAACACTTCAACCTTCATCGAACCGTCTTAGCAAATTCTTCGCCACTTCTTTTTTACTGTTATCCACGAAGACGACGACCATGCCTTCCTTGGGTTGCCCGTAAACGACCACCGAGCCTAGGGGAGCTAAGTAGATGGCGGGGAGGGCCAGCAAGTCCTCCTCGCCCTCCACGATTATCTGCACCTTCTCCTTCTCGAGGGCTTTTTCCAACGCTTCCCACGCCTCCCCGCTTATGGTCCCAGGGTCGTTGTGGACTTTCACGACTTCAAACCCCTCGAGGCGCCTCACGCCGCGGAACTTCCTCATGACTTTCCCATCCACGATGGCGACATCGGGGACGACTCCCGCTTCCAGCAACTCGTCGAGACTCACGTCCCCTACGCAGACGACTTTCGCCTCCGGAGGAATTAAGTCTTTCTGGAATTTCTTCACCAATTTTCCGAGGGGCTTCCTTAGAATAGGAATAAGTTCTGGTCTTAGTAAGAGCTTACGCAACGCCTATGGCGTATTTTCCTTCCTTCCTCAACCCCAGTTTCTGGGCAAGCCAAGAATTCTTAGGGTCGAGGACGATGACGACCCCCACGTACTCGGTCGTCGTTTCTTCTGAGCCGCACTCCGGGCACTTCTTCTCGTCGTGGACTCTGCCGCACCTCCTACAGGCTTTTTCCGCCCTCATTTCCCGCCCTTCTTACCCTTCTTGGGCGCCTTAATTTCCTCTATTTCCTTCTTGATGTCCTCCAGCTTCCCCAGCATTTCCTGCTTCATGCTAAGACCTATCTTGGACCAATCGGAGGACACCGTCACTATCTTCGCCCTTATCTTGTCGTCCTCGGCGAGCTTCCACTTCCCCTTCGAGCTTATGATAGCCCCTTGCCGGTCGTCGTAGATGAGGGGCTCGCTGATCATCTGGGATATGTGGAGTAAGGCGTCTTCCGGACCTATCCGCACGAAAGCCCCAAACTGGCTCAAATCAACGATCTTCCCCTCCACGACTTCGTTCACGACGGGGATGTAAACGAGCAAGTCAAGCTTCACCCGATGATAAGTGCAAGGATCCCCTTGGACGATTTTGCCCATGGGATCCACTTCTGCGCCCACGACGAGAATCACGAAACCCAACCCTTCAATGCGCACGTTCTCGTATTTCGCCCTCAACTCCTTCAAGGCAGCTTCTTCTATGGGCTCTCCGAACCTGCTCGGGGGTATGCGTATTATGTCCTCCGCCCTTACTAGCTTAAACAATCTCTCCGAATAACACTAAACGCTTATTTGCTCTTAAGCAAATCACCGGTATACCCTCATCGGAAACCCTTTTCCTAAGCTCCGAATCGTTCGTAGCAACGATTCCTCCCAATTTTTTGGCCAAATCGAGCAAAGAATCATCCGCTTTTAACTCGCTTTCAACTAAAATGCACTTTTTCTCCGCCAATTCTAAACACGCCCTTGCCATCCTAGATAGTTCCCTCCTCTCGTCGGTGGCCATCCTTTCCAACTCCTTCCACACGGGGGTAGGCACGACGAAAAGGACCCTCCGTTCGAGCAATTTGGGTATTTCCTCGTAAATGTCAATATGCTTCTGAAAAGGCAATAACAGGAAGTTCGCGTCTAGGAGGACTTTTACTCTTCGATCGTCCCGTAGCCTATTAACCTCCAACTCCTGCCTATCCTCCTCGCCAGGGTGCACTTAGAGCCGGGCAACGCGCATAGGGGCCTAGAAAGCCTCACGTGAATGGTTTCCCTGCTCTTCTCGACCACTACTCCAACTTCGAGGGAAGTCCCCACGTTGATGACGAGCCTCTCTCCCTTTTCGATGTCCTTCACCCTTACCATTTCCCTCAGCCCCAGGACCCGCTCGAATAGCGTCGGCCTTATGGTGAGCTCGTTCCACACGGGAGGCAACTTTCCCGGCTTTCCCACTACCTGCCCTCTTAAGCCGTCCGCTTTCGTGAGCGCTGGATCCAGCTTCGTTCCTATTCCGACGAGGCCTCCGCAGGTGACTTTCTCGACGCTCCTCCCTCCCGCCCTCAAGCTTTCTATGACAGTAAATATGGGCTCGTACTCTTGCTTGAGCTTCAATCCAGGGCGAATTTCGATTTCGTCGCCCACTTTGAACTCCCCCTGGAGCAAACTCCCTCCGATGACCCCGCCCACGAGCTTGTCGACGGGAGTCCCCGGCTTGTTGACGTCGAACGAGCGCAACACGTACATGAGCGGATCTAGTTCCCTCTTCCGCTTGGGAGTTGGTATGCGCTCTTCGATTGCTTGGATGACAGCATCCACGTTCGCTTTATGCTGTGCCGATACGGGTATAATCGGGGCGTCTTCCGCTATAGTGCCCTCCACGAACTTGCGTATTTGCTCGTAGTTCTCGATGGCTTTCGTCTTGCTCACAAGGTCCACTTTGTTCTGGACGATCACGATGTTCTTGATTCCTACGATCTCTAGGGCCGCTAGGTGTTCCCTCGTTTGGGGCTGTGGAACGGGTTCGTCGGCGGCTATGACGAGCAAAGCTCCGTCCATCACCGCCGCTCCCGATATGGTCGTCGCCATCAAAGCTTCGTGCCCCGGGCAATCGACGAAGCTTACGACTCTTCGGAGCTCGGTTTCGGAGCCACAGTGCGGACATATGGGCTGGGTGCTATAGCAAGCAGGGGGCTCGCATTTTGGGCATTTGTAGAATGCGGCATCAGCGTAGCCTATCTTGAGGGTAATTCCCCTCTTCAGTTCTTCGCTGTGTCTGGCTGTCCATATGCCCGTTATGGCCTCAACTAGAGTAGTCTTCCCGTGATCCACGTGCCCCATGGTCCCTATGTTGACTTCGGGTTGCTTAGGTAACGCCACTGATAATGTCAGACTTCGACTAAATAACGACTAGCTTTTCTCCGCTTTCTTCTCCTTTTCCTTCTTCTTTTTCTTGGGTTTCTCGACGATCTTCATGTTTATCTGCCTAATGAACTCGCTGATGACCTCCCCCCTCACCGTTTTCCGCAACCTCAGACCCTTCCTCTTCTTTCTAGGCCTCATTCCAACGCCCCTACTCATCAGTATACTCACTTTCCTCGCCCCGCTCACGCCAGGCTTCATGGGGAAACCATCAACGTCCGTCCCTCCCGTTATTTGCAACTTGTATCCGGGCATTCCTATGAGCGCTCCATCGATGATGTCACCTATCTTCTTCCCTATGAGCGGCCTGCACTTTTCGTCCTTCAATTCTATCGACTTCGCCTTCCCCGTTTCCGGATCCGAAACCACTATCTGGAAGGAGACCATACTTAGGGTTCTAGAACCCCGCTATATATCCTACATTCCCCAGTACGGACGCTCCCTCCGCATGATCTTGATGAGCTCCTTGAGGACCTCGACATCCTCGTCGGTGATGTACTGCCTCAAATCGGTGAGGAGCTTTCTTACGTGGTCTTCGGGAACCGCCACGTACAAAATTTCCCCTTCCTTCACCTGCCTTCCCACCATGGGCTCCGCCATCGAGATGGCGACTTCGTCTCCCCTCGTGGCTTCCTTGAGGGGCTTTCCCTCTTTTTGTATCTGCATTATCCTGCCGACGATGACCCCATCGCGCTCCCTCAGAAGGGGGTAGCCAGGCCTGATCCTCCCGCCCAAGACTTTCACCCCGAAAATGGCTGGTTTACTTCTTCTGAACACGTAACCGGGCAAGAACTGTATTTTGCCCGGCAAAATGGTCTTCGCTAATTCTTCTTCTACCTTGCGCGTGCTCTCCTCCTTCCTCCAATCCAAATAATCCTTGAGGAGGCGGTATATGATGTCGTGCCTAAAGATGCGAACTCCTTTGTTCCTAGCGAGTTCCTCGGCATCGGGCAACACGTCCACGTTGAAGGCGAGGATAACCCCGTCGATGGGCGACTCCTCTTTCACGGTGCTGGCTTCGATCACGTCTCTCTTGCAAACGTCCCCGACATCCGCCACCCTAATGGACACGCCTTCCTTCTGCAGCAGCTGAGTGATGGCCTCAAGGGATCCGAGCGTATCGCACTTCAGGACGACGCCGAGCTTATCGGTGGATATCCTCACCTTCGCGATTTCCGCCTCGACTTCCTTCAACGCCTCTTGCAGTTGCCTCTTGCTCCTAACGACGATTAGTGGCGCTCCCGCGAGGGCTTTATCGAGGTTGGGGGCTACGATTTTCACGCCAGCTGCGGCGACTACCTTCTTAACGGATAGGAACCGCTCTTCAGGATCCCTTATTTCGTCCAATGGCCTCGGCATGAGAACTGCCCTTACCTTCGTCACTATTGGCCCCTCGATCCCCCCTACTACGATCGTGTCGCCCTTCCTCAGGATGCCATCGTAAATTATCGCGTTGATCGTCGTCCCGAGCCCTACTTCCTCCACTACTTCCAGTATGCTCCCCTTCGCAGGCCCCTTCGTCGTCAGCAACCTCCCCTTGAGGTACTGCTGGATGAGCCCGATGAGAACGGCGAGCAAATCCGGCACGCCTTCGCCCGTCTTGGCGCTGGTAGGCACGATGGCGACCTTCCTCGTGAAGTCGGTGATGCGGTCATATCGGTCGCTGTCGAAACCGAGCTTCGAGAGTTCCCCTACCATGATGTATATTCGTTCGTCAAGGTCCTCCACGACCTCAGGATCCTGGTCTTTGATGACATCCATGAAACAAGCCCCTTCACGACTCCTCCACCCGGGTATGAGGTCTATCTTGTTCGCGGCGACGAGGAAGGGAGTTTTGCGGCTTTTCAGTATGTCTATGCACTCGTACGTCTGTTCTTGGAATCCTTTCATTACGTCGACGACCAGAATGGCGAAGTCCGCCACCGAACCTCCTCTCTTGCGCAAGTTCGTGAACGCTTCGTGCCCAGGAGTATCAACCACGAGGAGGCCGGGGAGCTCTATTTCGAACTTGTACTTCTCCATGAGAGGCCTGCATATTTCCTTGAGGGTTTCCAAGGGGAAGAAGCTCGCCCCTATGTGCTGAGTGATCCCCCCGGCCTCCCTGAGCTGAACGGCTGTCCCCCTTATCTTGTCCAATAAGGTGGTCTTGCCGTGGTCTATGTGCCCTAGGACGCAAACTATGGGCTGTCGAATGGACATCCCAGTTTAGAACTCCCGTCGGGTAATATCGGTTAAGCTTCCGACTCGGAAACGAGCAACTCTTTTTCGCTGAAAAATATGCTCATCTCGTACGACGACCTCTCCCTCGAATCGGCGGCGTGTACGGAGTTTTCCGTGATCGATATGCCGAAATCCCGCCTTATAGTTCCTGGCTTCGCTTTTTGAGGATCCGTGCTTCCAACGATCTCGCGGGCTTTCCTCACCGCATCTTCGCCTTCGAGAACCCCCACGACAACGGGACCCGAGGTCACGTAGTTGACGAGCTTCTCGAAAAAGGGCTTTCCTTTGTGGATGTCGTAGAGCTTCTCTGCCTGTTCCCTAGTCATGACGGTCATCTTGAGGGCGACGATTTTCAAGCCTCCCGCTTCAAACCTCCTGAGGATTTCGCCGATGAGGTTTCTCCTAACGGCATCGGGCTTTATGAAGAAGAACTCGAGCTCTTTCATCGAATTTCCTTTTTCTTGTAATACTTCGTCCACTTGTACTTCCTAGGATCGCGCTTGAAATCGATCAAGGAGCGCTTGCACTTCCTCGAGCAAAACCAATAGATGGTTCCGTCGTTCTTCACGTACATCATGCCCGTTCCGGGCGGTATCTCGTGTCCGCAAAAACTGCACTTCCTTATTACGACCATTATCTAGCTTCGAGCTTCCTCGCTTCCCTTTCCGTTTCCCTTAACATGAGAATATCGCCCACCCTCACGGGTCCCTTGACGTTTCTCGTTATCGTCCTTCCCTTGTCCTTGCCAGCGAGTATTTCGACACGCACCTGTATTATCTCGCCCGTAACGCCAGTCCTCCCGACGATTTCCTTCACCACTGCCGGGTACAGCTCCTCTCTTTTACTCAACCTTTCCTCCCTTCCTTATCTCCTCTATCTTGGATATGAGCTTCTCCACCTCCGACCTCACATCCCCTGGGTCGATGATGCACGCGGAGGCCGCCGCGACCCTTATGCCCGCCGCTTCGCCTAAGCGGGCTTTGCTATCGACGTACACGTAAGGTATCTTCTTTTCGTCACAGAGCAAGGGAAGGTGGGCCACGACCTCTGGAGGACTCACGTCTTCCGCTATGAAAACCAGTTTTGCCTCGCCCCTTTCTACCGCCTTCGTAGTTTCGTTCGTTCCCTTCTTGATCCTACCAGTTTCCCTAGCTCTGGCTAGGAGCTCGTAGGCTGCTTCCATGAGGTATTTCGGCACCTCGAACTTCACGTAGAAGGGTTTCTTCGACATCAAAGTGTGGATATGCGGGGGATTATTTAGATTTCAGAAGCAATTCAATTAAGCCAGCGAGGAATTTTTTGTGGCGAAGGCGAGGAGGAAGGGCGTGAGCATGGAGTTCCTCGAGAAGTACTTCCCCCACTTGGCTTCCGAAATAAAGAGCGGGAGGACGAAGAAGATACGCATAGATGCTGTGAGGCAGGATATTCGAGAAGCCGAGAGAATTGCCCAGCCCAAGCCTCGGCGTATGCCCGAAAAATATCGCTTCTGGGGGTACGAGCCCACTGTTATCGACTTCATAAGGAGGTGCGACACAGAGGAAGAGGCCCTCGAAGTCATCAATTATCTGGAGAAGAAGGGCGAGATCTCCCGCGAGTACGCGGAAAGGTTGCGCAAACAGTTGAAGGAAAAGGGCTTGAGGAGCTTCGGGACGAAGAAGGAGCCAGGCTATTACTTCAAGTACGGGGGTTACGGCTAGTTGTTTAAGAGGGCGCTCGGCCTCACCGAGGCGACCCTCATAGGCTTGGGGGACGCTATAGGGGCGACCATCTTCGTGGTAATAGGGAAGGCGGCCGCCATGGCCGGCCCCGCGGTGGTTCTATCCGCCATCGGAGGGATGTGCCTTTCCTTACTCGTAGCCACCTGCTACGCCGAGCTGGGATCTGCCCTTCCAATAGCTGGGGGAGGGTACACGTTTGCCCAGAAGACGATAGGGGGGAAGCCTGCGTTCATAGCGGGTTGGCTCATGTGGCTTGCCAGAGTAGTTTTCGGAGCTCTGAGCGCCATGGGCTTTGCTTTCGCCCTGAACGCTCTACTGGAAACTTTCGCAATTTCCTACGATCCCATTCTGATTGCCCTAGCCATGATCCTCGTGTTCACGGCCGTAAACCTCGTGGGCGTTGAGAGCGCTGGCAGGGCGCAACTGTACATGACGCTTACGATGATCGCCTTCCTAGTCATTTACGCCGTTGGGGTAGGGGTTTGCGTTCAACCCTCAAACTTCTCCCCCTTCATGCCTTACGGAGAGTTTTCCGTCATCTCCGCCATCGCGATCATCTTTCCGTGCTTCATGGGATACGAAGTCGTCACGACACTATCCGAGGAAATCAAAATTGCTGGTAGGAACGTGCCTAGAGCCGTTCTTCTTTCTTCTTTCCTGAGCGGGATTTTCTTTGTCATCCTCACGGCTGTTACTGTTGGGGCCGTGCGTTACGACCAGCTTGATGTGCCCGCCCCCCTTACCTTCGTGGCGACGAAGTGCATGGGCTACTTCGGCTTGGCTTTAATATCCTTAGCCGCAGCCCTAGCCTGTCTTTCCTCGTTGAACATAGCGATCGCAGCTTCCGGTCGCATATGCTACGCGATGAGCCGAGATGGCTACCTCCCTGCCCCGTTATCCCGAATAAGCAAGCGAACGGGTTGCCCCATTTACGCTATTCTGCTCAGCTCATTCTTAATGATTCTTTTTACTGCAACGGGCTCGGTCAGCTTCGTGGTCTACATGACGAGCTTTAGCTACCTGATCGGCTTAATGTTCGTCGCCCTATCGGTCATCGAGTTGCATAGGAAACTCCGTTACAAGTTCAGGCCCTTCAGAGCCCCTCTTCACCCGCTAATTCCCGTCCTCACGATAGCCCTCTGCGCTATGGTCGCCACCACGATCGAGCCTCTTTCCCTCATCGTGGGCGCTCTGCTGATAATAATGGGCCTCGTCCTCAATTGGTATGGAGAACGCTACGGCTGGGGCTACATCTTCGAGTATCTGAGAGAGAGAATAAGGAAAAGAAAGGAAGAAGAATTCGTCTTCAGGCCCTAGCTTTCGCCGAAACTATTTTTATCACGTCTCCATCCTTGAGCTCGTACGACTCGCCTAACCTCCTCTTCGTGCGGACATCGACGGCGTATATGAAGCCTTCTCCAAGTTCCGTGTGAATCATGTAGGCGAGTTGCTTCGCCGTGGTTCCCTTGGGGACGAGGTACGCGTCGGGCAGAACATTCCCCTTGTGATCGGTCAATTTTTCTTCGTCCTCAACGGGGTAAACGACGATGGCATTTAGCAAATCGAAGAAAGCCTTGTTTATGGCATCCTGAACGCCCGTAGTTCCCCAAACGTCCAAAATTTTCTCCTTTATCAGTTGCAAAGCCCTTTTCTGACGCTCGGTAAGCTTGCTGGGTTCTAGGATCTCGAACTCGGGATCCCCCGGTAGATACCTTATGAGGCCCGATTTGGCCGCCCTCCTTAAGGCTAACTCCGCCTCGGCGCAACACGGGACGACCGGATAACCCGCCTCCTTTATCCTCCGGTAATTGTCCTCCGACCCTTCTTTGTCGATTTTGTTGGCGGCTATGAGCATGGGCATTTTTTGCTCGCGGAGGGCGGAGACGAACTCGACGATTTGCTGTTCTTTCCACTTCTCCACTTCCTCTAGGCTGAGGCTGGCCTCCTTCGCCGCGAGCAAAATATGCTCCTTCCTCACGCCCAAACCGCTTAACCTCTGCTCGAGCAACCTCGAGAAATCCTTTCCTCCTAGCTTGGCCAATTTGACGAGCTTCTTCCAGTCCTTCTGGACTATGGAATACATCCACATGGTGATTTCCCTTTCCAAGAAGGCGATGTCGTCGAGGGGATCCCTTTCGCCAGGTCTGCAAGGCCTTCCTTCGGCGTCGGTGGATCCCGAAGCGTCGACTATGTGTATGAGGGCGTCCGCCCTCCTAACTTCGTCCAAGAACTTGTTGCCGAGCCCCCTTCCTTTCCAGGCGTCGGGAACCAATCCCGCGCAATCGACGAGCTCAACGGGGATGAACCTGTTGCCTTCTACGCAGATGGAATTCACGGGGTTGTCCTTAACGCCGAATTCTTTGCACACGCACTTCACTCTGACGTAGCCGATGCCGTGATTGGGCTCGATGGTCGTGAAGGGGTACTCCGCTATGGGAACTTCGACGAGAGTTGCGGCGCTGAAAAATGTGGACTTTCCCACGTTCGGCTTTCCGACGATGCCTACGAGCAACTCTATAAGGTTCTCCTCGGCTTTTTTGTCCGCCTCAAGAAGGCGAGAAAAGGCAATCCAGCGAGGGAGGTCGCCCCAGCGACCCAGAAGATGGGGCTTAACCCGCAAACTTCCCCGACGATCCCAAGCCCGTACGTGCCGAGGCCTCTACCCAAGCTCATGGAAAAGCCCCAAACGCCCACTTTGAGCCCCCTTTTCTCCTCCGAAGCGGCGATGCCGAGGGTCGGAGTTGCTACGAGCCCCGCCCCTACGCCCGATAGTCCTCCCCAAAGGTAGTGCATGTA
>CAYNNH010000017.1:0-15595 GCA_964398605.1 uncultured Nitrososphaerota archaeon
ACGGGGACCGCACGTGGGGCGAGAGCCCCGGCTCTGGCACAGAAACGGCACGTCCACTTCGGACCTATGATGCGGGAGACGCTGAGGGATGAAGGAGTGGAACGGTGAAACGGCCAGCCTGCGGGTGCAAGGGGGTGCCCATGAGCCCCCCGTCGAGGCTTCCCCGCTAAGCCTAATGCCGCTTCAATACAGAAGGCGGGTTACAGCCGGCACGCCAGAACCTTTATTTTTGAGAGGATAAGTTGAAAGGGGAGAACATGCCGAGCGCATATGTCCTCATCAATACTGAAATCGGAGCTGAAGACGAGGTTCTAAAGAGTCTAAGGAAGATCGACGCCGTTAAGGAAGCTTACATCGTCTACGGCGTTTATGATATAATCGCCAAAATCGACGCCGAAAGCATGGACAAGCTCAAGGAGATCGTCACGTGGCACATAAGACGCCTCGATAAAGTCAGGAGCACGCTCACAATGATTATCGTGGAGAAGTAGAACATCCTATTTTTCTGATTTACAGAGCAAAATAGCCTTGGCTAGATCACCTCCAGTTCTCTTCAAAGCTTCTCTTGCTTTTTCCATATCCACGCCCGCCTGCTGAGCTACAAGTTGCACGTCTTCCTCCGAGAATTCCACCTCTTCTTCTTCGAGGACTTCTTCGCTCACGCTTCCTCCGAGGATTTGAAAGATTCGTTCTCCTCCCATTTCCATGATCGACACTCGTGGCTCGTCGATGATTATCCTTTTTTCTTCGGTTTCGATGATCACGCGCGCAACTCCTTCCAGCTCGCTAGCTTCTATGCCCATACGCTTCAGCATCCTCCTGATCTCCCTAGGGCGAAGCCTCCTCATCAACTCCCTTCCTCACTTTTACCGCGATCCCCTTATCAAAAATGAGCATCTCTTCCGAACTCAAAACTGCTTTCCCAATCGCCACGACCTCCCCTTTTTCGTTCAACACAACGACCTCGTCGCCAGCCAACACATCGCCAGCTTTAACGACATATTTCGCCATGAGATTCCTCCCTTGTCTGCAATATTTTTCGCCTATTTCATCCACCACGACGTAGCTCGCTAATTTCTTCGACTTTGCGACTTCCTTAGCCCCTTCCAAAGTTAAGACAAGCCTCCCATCGCTCGTCCTCACGCTCGCCAATAACTTTCCGCCTAAGAAAGCGTAGCGGGTGCGCCCCGTTTTGCCGGATCTTTTGATTTCGGTTTTTTCGGGGAACAGGATTTCTCCAACTCCGAAGCCGTATTGGAAATTCGCTAACCCCCTCAGCTCGTCCAGCCTCCAAGACACACTGAAATACCCGAATTTGAAATAAATTCTGATGAGTTATTGCGAAATCTGTGGCGAGAAAATCGTTGGAACCCCTCGAGAAGTCGTCGTGGGAGGCGTCAAACTTTTGGCATGTCCCCGCTGTGCTAAGGGACTCGCTTCCCGCGAACATCGCCCAAAAACGCGGAAACTTCGCCCTAGAGTTGGAGCAACGTTGAAGCGGGGCCCTGACTTGGAGATGGACTTAGACGAAGACTTGATCGTCCCCGATTATGCGAGCATCATCAGGAAAGCGAGGGAGAGCTTAGGACTCACTCAGGAACAGCTAGGCCGTTTGATCAACGAGAAACCCTCTGTAATTCGCAGAATCGAAAGCGGCGCCATGGTCCCCACTCCCGTTATCGCTAGGAAACTGGAACGCGCTTTGAAGATCCGCCTCATCCAGGAATGAGATACCGCGTGGTCGTGCTCCGTTACGGCCACAGACCCGCGAGAGACAAGCGAATAACTACCCACGTGTGTCTGGTGGCTAGGGCATTTGGGGCTGATGGCGTTTACATAGACGGTCAAGAAGATTCCTCGCTCGTCGGTAAGTTGCGTGAAGTGTGCGAAAACTGGGGGAGGAAAGACTTCTTCGTCCGTTTTTCCCCTTGGAAAGAAGTCGTCAAAGAATGGAGGGGCGAGAAAATCCACCTCACCATGTACGGATTACATGTGGACGACGTCATCGAGGAGATCAGAAAATCCCCCAAGGACAAGCTGGTCATTGTCGGAGGCCCAAAAGTACCCTCCGAGTTCTTCGAAATAGCGGATTACAACGTGGCCATAGGGAATCAACCCCATTCGGAAGTCGCCGCCTTGGCCATATTTCTCGACAGGCTTTTTGAGGGTAAGGAATTGCGCGAGTCTTACGGGGATGCCAAATTGATAATAATTCCATCAGCCAAAGGTAAGTTGGTGCGTTGTCGGAACAGAAAAACGACCTCCTGAAGAAAATAGCCCGCATAGTGGCTGGTGATGTCGGGAAGAAAGTAATGGAAGTATTGCTAGAGGAAGACGAGTACCTGACGGAAAACGACATCGTCGAGCGGACGGGCATAAACGTCCACGACGTTCGCAAGGCTCTGCACAAAATGAGGGAAGAAGCCTTGCTGGATTTTAGAACCGAAAGGGATCCGGAAACTCGCTGGATCATTTACTACTGGAAGGTTTCCCCCGAAGCGATAAGCGATTTCATAAGGCGTAGGAAGCTCAAGATAATGCGGAAATTGCGCCAGAAATTGGAATACGAGAAGGCAAACCAATTCTTCCTTTGCAGAAATCCCTCCTGCAACTTCAAAGCCCCGTTCGAAACGGCGGCGAAGTGGCTGTTTATCTGTCCGAAATGCGGCTCTTTGTTGGACGCGTATGACAATTCTTCGATCGTCCTTTTCCTAGAAAAGAAAATCAAGGAACTGGAAAAGGAAGTTGGTTGATTTTGAAGAATTCGTTCCGCTTCTACGCGAAATAGGATACTCTGAGGGACTTATAGCCCATACTAAAGCGGTATTCAGGATAACTTCCCTCCTAGTGGCGCTGTTTCGGAGGAAAGGCGTACTAATCAACGCGGACCTCGCCTTAAAGGGAGCCGTTCTCCACGACATAGGACGGGTGAAAACTCACGACGTAGCCCACGGCGTAGTAGGCGCTTCCTTGGCTAGGCAAATGGGCTTTCCTGAAGCCATCGTCCGAATAATTGAGCGACACGTGGGCGCAGGAATTCCGCTGGAGGAAGCCGTGAAAATAGGCCTCCCCCCAAAGGATTACCTCCCGGAAAGCCTAGAAGAGAAGATCGTATGCTACGCCGACAAGCTAGTCGAGGGTTCTAGGTGCACGGGGCTTGGGAGGGCTTTGCTCACTCTTTCCAAGTCCCTGAGCCCAGATCATCCGTCCCTTCCGCGCCTGTGCCGTCTACACAAGGAGATATGGCGCAAGGTGGGGAGTTGGCCGAAGTGGATTTAGCCGTCAAGGCGTACAAAAAAGAGGACGCTTTCCAAGCGTTACTTGGGAAATTGGCCGAATTAAAGGATTTAGATTTTGCCTTCGACATCAGAGTTAAGAAAGGCTGGATCTCGCTACGCTTAGATGGACGGGATAGCAGGATAGTTGCTTCCTACTTGACCGATCTTTACGGCTCCCGCCCCAAATCTCACCAGAAAGGCGACGTGGTGCGAGGTTACGTGCTCCCTTTTAGCGAAGAAGGGCTTCCGGTCGATGTTGGCTCCTTCAGTGTAGTCGTTTCTCCCGAAGTCCTCCGAGCTCAACTCTGTGATGGTAAAGCTTTGCCCGTCGAAGAGATAAGCGAATTATTCGCCTTCAAAGAACACGTCCCAATTCGAGTTCAATTACTGGATCCCCCATTCGGTAGGTTGTCCTTTTCTGAGTTGCGGAGAATACGCGAATGGGTGAGGACCTACTTGGATCGGGTTATCGTGGTGGGCAATACTTTTTCCTCCGTGAAGAGAGCCCTTAGGAAGCTCGCTCTTATGAAATATGTGGTCGACATCGAGAAACTCGGCTTGCTCGAGCACTCGATCGTCCTGCGGATTGACACGCCTTCCGAGGAGGTGACGCAGAAACTCAGGGGTCGATTGGGCAATTGCTATCTCTTTTCGCCGCAGAAAATCATCGCTAGACTCGGTAAGAGATTTTTATCCCCGTGGTAAGCTAGAGTGAGGGCCGGTAGTTCAGGTGGTAGAACGTCCGCCTGACGCGCGGAAGGTCGGCGGTTCGAGTCCGCCCCGGCCCATACTTTTGATAAGACAGCGAGCTATGGTATAGATGCCCGAAGAGGTGAAGGACGTTGAAAAATTCATCGAATTATCGAAGAGGGCTTTAGCATGTCGCATTAAGCGGGGGAAGGAATTCGTTAAGCTTAAATTGAGGACGAAGAGGAAGCTTTACACCATCAAGCTCCCCCCGGAGAAAGCGGAAGAGGTGCTCTCCCGAATCGAGTGCGAAGTGGAGGAAGTCTAATCAAATTAGGCTTCCGAGAAAAGCCCCTAGGAGGCCAAATCCCATGGCTATTGGCAGGCCTGGAATGAATTCGGCTTTTTCCAAGAACTTCAAGCTCACGTAAGTCCCGAGTATGATCCCTATCACAGAAGCGACGCCTGCGGAGAACCCGAAATAGACTAGAAAGTGGGCGGGCAACATCGCGTAAAAGACCGAATCGCCCAACCCTATTTCGAGCCCTTCAATCTCAAACGACAATTCTCCAATGGTTTCCCCTTCCTCGAGCATTTTCTTTATGGGTCCTTTATACACGGCGTAGATGTCGTACAAGATGAGGAGGAGGACAAGCAAAACGATGGTTATTGTGGGGAGCATAAACGCGAGGAACGCCCCTATGCAAGAGCCCAAAACTCCCGCTACCAGCCCTTTAAGCTCCTTCCCCAGAATCATGGATCGCACGATCGCGATCACGAGGAGAACGGGGAGGAGATACGCGAGCCACCACGTTCTCTCATTCAACGCGTGAAAATACTCGAGGACGGAAACTAAGTAGAAATTCGTTACCGTGAATGAGACGAAGACGAGGGCGAAGCCGACTAGGAACCGAACCAAAGTCTTCAGCCCCCTTTTGACCAACAGGTATATCAGGACGCTCACTAACCAGAGCAACAAAATGAGCAGTAACGCGCTAAAAGCCATGCCAGTAGGCGTGGATCCGAAGGGCACGAAGAGCCCGGAGGGCATCGAGGCCTTTGAGGCCACGTAATCAAGGACACAAGCTAAGCCCGTTATGCCGAAGACGGCGACTAAGTGGATGGGCCTCGCCCTAAATTCTTCGCTCAAGCTCCCTCCAGCAACTTCGGCAGTATCGTGCTTCCTTGTAGTCGGTATCCCATATGGTGTTCGAGAAGGCCATCACGCATTTCCTATTGGGACAGTGGTCTAGGCCGTAAGTGTGCCCCATTTCGTGGAGGGCCTCCTTTAAGGCTCTTTCGAGGAAAAGCTTCTCATCTGGCTCCTCTCCATAAAACTGAGGCCTAAGTCTGAAAAGGGAGATGATCGCTGCGTATCCAGGGCAGTAAGCTTCTCCAAATACGAAGTTAAGCCCTTCTTCGTAGAGATCGATGTCCATCACGCCCAACGCTTTGCAGTCTTTGGCGAATTTACTGACATATGCCAGAACGTTGCTCGCCCTATATTGGTCCCTATGGCTGTTGTAAGCCCAGCTCGGAATTTCCGCGCTCAATACACAGCTTATGTGAATGGGCAAAATTTCCGGTATTTCCCGTAGGAGAAAAGCAACTACTTCCGGCGGGACTTCGCCGACCTTTATCAGAACCCACTCACGCACTTAGCGCCTCCCCCAGAGGCGGAGAATAAGCTTGGTAACCCGCTTCCTGAAGCCTCTTGCACAAACCATCGACTTGTTCCTTTTCCCCATGGACGACGAGGACTTGCGCCTCCTTTGGAATCCTCCTTCTCACATAGCGGGCCATCTGTTCTCCGTCGCAGTGTGAAGAAAAATGATAAAGCTCTACTTCGGCTTCAACGGGCACCTCGTTCCCGTCTATGAACAATTTCCGCTCCTCCATGAGCAACCTTCCAGGAGTGCCCTCTATTTGGTAGCTCACGAGCAGTATGGCGCTATTCTCGTCCGTGGCTATTCTCTTGGCGTAAAAGACGGAAGGACCTCCCTTGAGCATGCCTGCTGGCGAAACTATGACTCCGGACCTCTTTAGGGCTTTCTTCCTATCCCTCTTCCCTCCAATCCAGTCCGCGCTTCTCAACGCCCTCTTGTAGAGCTCAGGATCCCTCAGGTCTTCCCTTCCATATCTCTCTAGGACAATGCTGACCCTCCTCGCCATTCCGTCCAAGTAAATGTCGCAGTCGAGGTGGGCATCTTCCAATATACACAGGATTTCCTGAGATCTTCCGACGGCGAAAGAAGGCACGAGAACCCTCCCTCCCCTCTCTAGAACTTCCTCTATCTTGTCAATGAACCGCCGCTCGAGCTCGTTCCTATCGGGGTGTTGAGTCCCACCATAGGTGCTTTCGACGATGGCGAGGTCGACCTTGTCGAGCACATCATCGGCCCTCCGCATGAGCTTCGTGTCTATAAAATTGATGTCCCCCGTGTAGAGGAGCGTTTTATCGGGCGTTTTAACGACTATCTGGGCGCTACCCGGAATGTGTCCCGCCCTCACGAGCTTTATCTCGCAATCCTTGATGCGGATCCAAGAGTTGTACTTGCTGATTACGCAACTCTTGAGCATGGCTTTCACGTCGATGAGCTCGTAGGGAAGGAGGTGTCCGGAAACCTTTATGAAGTCCTTAAGGAGAATATCGGTCAGTTCTTTCGTCGTTTTCGTGAGGCAAACCGGAACTCGGCGCGTTATGTGGAAAAGGGGTATCGCCCCGCTATGATCGAGGTGTGCATGAGATAACACGATGGCATCTACTTCCTTCGGCCTTACGTGCCAAGGAAATCCTATTTCTTCGTTTATCAGAACCCCATAGTCTAAGAGGATCTTCGTTTCCTCGGTTTCGACTAGGATGCCCGCCCTACCTACCTCTTCTACGGCGCCGAGCACCGTCACCTTCGTCGAGCCCAATTTTCGAACACCGCTACAAACCTTTTTATTTCTTTCTTTTTCCAGTTAAAAGGAATTTTATGCACCACCAAACCCGCTTCTTCGACCAACTCGGCCACTTCTGCGAGGTCAGCGGCCACGATAGCTTGCTTGTAAAAGGATTTGTGGGCTCTTAGGTACTCGAGTACTCTTCGCTTAGCAACGTTCGAAAAGCCGAGTTCGCCTACTTCATGCTGGGAGAAAGGATACGTCTCCGATAACTCGTAAGGCACTACGCCGAAAACTTCTGACAGGAAACATACATGTAAACGACTCAAAAGTCCCTTCTTTTCTATTTCTTTCAACAAAATTCTGACTCTTTCGTCCCTTAAGTACGGTTTAGTGGGGGGCGGCGGTAGGATTACCAAGAACTCGCGCCTCGGAGGGCTATACCGCTCGAGCATCCTTTTTTCCGCGATAAGGATTTCGGGCCTCTGAAGATCTTCTTCGTCGAATATAAAGAGCCCTACGTCCTTCGTGGATGGCGTGTATCTGGCGATCCTTTCCACGTACTTCAAGAGCTTCTTGAACGCGAGACGGAGAGCCGGATGGGAGAAGCTCCTCAACTTAATTAATTCCCAGAGCCTCCCCTCACTTATGGCCTCTTTAATGCGCTCTATCTCCTCGTAGCATTTGTAAAGATTGTGTAGAGCTAGTAACTTCTCCTTCGCTTCTCCCTCCTTAAAGTCCTCTACATCGCGCTTTCGACACACGGGACAGTCGCACGGCAAATACTCCATCCTCTCGACCTTAAGCGTCCCGTGTTCCACCATGTACCTGCCGTCCTTCGCGTAGAGAGCGTAGCTCGCCGAGTCGAAAGTGTCGCAACCAAGCGCTACCGCCATGGCGAACATCATCGGGTGCCCGGCTCCGAAGAGATGAAGCGGTTTATTCATCGGGATGTTAAAGCGCGCGGTGGCTATCATTTCGACTAAAGTCGCGAAATCGTACTCCTCCATGACCCTCGTGGGGCTACCGAGCGCGTACGCATCATAATTAAGCTTGCTCGACTCGACGGCGGACTTGCGTACCAAATCCAAGAAAGTACCTCCTTGGATAGGACAAACCCATAATATTCCGCTTTTCTTGCGTATCTTCGCGGTTAATTCCGCTCTTCTTAAGGTTTCCATCACCGTGTATTCCGCTCTCCCCCTATCCACATCCCAGCCAGTAGGAACGTCCAAAATGACCGCTATGTCCGGTTCTATTTCCTCCTGCAAGCGGACGAGCTCGGTAGGGCTTAGCTCTATTTCCCCGTACCTCAAAAGCTGATAAGCTCCCGAATCCGCCATTATTACCCCATCGAAATCGAGAATAGCGTGAATTTTCTTCTCAGTCCACCGGTCCCAGTGGCGTTTTACAATATACGCGTTGGTCATTACGCCCTGAAAGCCTATTTGCTTCATTTCCTCGGGGCTCACTATCTGGAGAACCGGGTTTACTACTGGCAATAGGGCTGGCGTTTCAAGTCTTCCAGTCCTAGTGACCAGTTCGCCTATCCTACCCGCTAAGTCCTTTTCTCGCACGGAGAAAACCATCACATTTAAGCATGGAATTCCTTATATCACGCATGACGTGCTACGCCAAAGTGCTCGAGAAGCCAACGTTAGAATCGCCCATTTTCATTGAAGGATTGCCAGGAATAGGCCTAGTGGCGAACATAGCCGCCTTGCACCTCATAAGAACTTTCCGCATGAGGAAGATGGCTGAGCTAAGGACCACTGGCTTTCAAGCCTTCGTAATTGCCACAAAGTCTGGGTTTTTGCGTCCGCCTGCCGTTGAAATCTATTACCACCATGGAGCCCCCACGGATATGGTCGTCCTCTTCGGCAACGCTCAAGCCATCACTTTCAAGGCGCAGTATGAATTGTGCAGCAAGGCAATAGATCTCGTGCTTCCCTATAACCCCTATTTGGTGGTATGTATGGGGGGGATCAGGAGGGACTTCTATAGAGAACCTAGGGGGGTTTTCGGGGTCGCCACCTCCCGCAGGTGGGTTACTAAGTTACTTTCCCACGGAGTGCGCCTACTTGGAGGCCATATCTACGGGGCGGCGGGCATTTTAATGCCCCTTGCTAAACGCAAGAAATTGGACGCTTTTTGTTTGTTGACGGAAACTCATGGCTTACCGGATCCGAAAGCAGCCAAGATAGTCCTTGAAAAACTCTGTGAGATTCTTGATATCAAGATTCCGCTAAGGGAACTAGAGCTAAAAGCCCGATTAGCTGACGAGTATTTAGAACAGCTCGTTAAATCACTCATGGAGAAAAAGGAGAAGAAAGCCCCTCCAAGCCTCTTCATCTAGCGGCTTTTTGCTTCATGAATTCCTCGTAAACTTTCTTCACGCGGTCGTAGATCGGTCCTGGCGGTCCTTCTACCCCCCTTTCACTGACCCTTATGTTCCTAAGAACCGTGATGACCCCCTCGTCTTCGTGTAATTCTACGGCGTTTGGGAAAAGGGCGGATAACCTATCGTAAAGCGCCCTTAAATCGAGGCCTCTTTCGGCGGTAAATATTTCCGCTATTACGTTCCCGCTCAGTATGAGCTTTCCAAGTTCATTACCTTTGTCGTCCCGTGCGTCGGTGAGACAGATGGTCATCGTGGCGCTGTGAAATCCGGCTAAGGATCCCATAAATCGCTCTCCCTTGGTTGTAATCACCGTTACATTTCTGTCCAGCATCTCCGATAGCTCCTTGAAGAACCTCCGCTCAGCGGCTATGGCCGACATCAAATGGGGATGAAGCGCAAATCATATGACTTTCAAATCTCCCCCTCTCCCTTTACGTTAATTTGTTAAATAAAAGAACAAGTAACCATCGCGAGTATACTTTTATGAAAAGAAATTACAAATATACGGAATCGACGTTGCTTGATGCCTCCGAAGTGCAAGGAGTGTAACACGCCCCTCGTCCTCTCCAATGGCGAATATGTGTGCCCTAAATGCGGACTCGTACAGGATGTCGAAATGACATCCCCCTACTACGTTCTGGGAGAGGACTTTCGCTCGCCATCCCCTTCTATAAGCCGTAGCTACGTGCATTACGGGGAACGCGCACACTTAGTGGACGGGCTTGGAAGCTTCGTGGGTAGTCCTTTCAGCTTCTTCTTCAAGGATAAGTATGGAAAACCGCTGAAAGACCAAGAACGCTTCGCTAAAATGAAGGCGCTATACGACAAGAAGTTGCGATACATGCACAAAACGTTCTCCTATCACACTTTTATGGCCATAGCGAAAGTATCCGCTTTAATGGGCCTTCCTAAGGAGGTCAGAGATTACGCTTGCCTCCTTTATAGGAACGCTTTTCGAAAAGGAGGCAAGAAGACCTCCAGTATGGCTTTGGCGGCCGCAAGTCTTTACATGGCCGCGAAACAATTTGATCCTACTTCGAATTTGAACATTCGGAAGATCGTTTCGGCATTTCGGACGCTAGGACATAAAGTTTCGACATCGTCCGTCTTACATGCCCTGCTCGAGTACAAGCCCTACCTAAAATGCGTTGATCGTTTCAGGAGAAGTGAGGATTACGTTCCTTACTTCGTGGACACCTTGTTAAACACCCCTTATGCTCGCAAGAAAATGCGTCGGCATAGGATCGATCCCGTCGAGCATAAGAAAAGGCTGTTAAGGATCGCGTCTTTCTTTCTTTCAAAATTTGATAAGCGCGTTAGGGGTGGGAAGAGCCCCAAGCTGTTCGCGGCCGTGGTCGTTTACTTAGCCGACAGATACATAGCGAAACAAATGGGAAAGCCACAAGTACTGCCCTTAAGCGCCATAGCTAACCTTACAGGCCTTTCGGAGTACAGCTTAAGGGATCACGTGGAACAGCTCAAGAAGATACTGCCCCGCATCGTAGAATTCCCTCTCTTTTAGCAAATCCCTCTTGGTAGGATCCGACATACTCCTCCTGAATCGCGACCGAGTAGAGTATCTTAGGCTCGAGTCCGGTTACTCGGGATAGTTCCAGAGCGTAGGGAGATTCTTCGTGGAACTCCATGAGGAGTTTCACGAGAACTTGGCAGGCGTTTTTCGAGTTCTCCACTAAGACCAAGTAACTTATGTCCAGCTCCAGCAAATTTGGCATCGACATTTCTTTAACCCTCGAGGCTAACATTTCGCTTATCTCTTCAGCGGATTCCTCCGCAAGAGGACTTGGATTCCATTCCGATAGCCAATCTCGCATTTCTTGAACGAAGAGGCAGTAGATGTCCTGAATAACGTACTTCCTAAAAGGGCAAACCATGCACACGGCAAAAGATCTGTTGATGAAAACGCTCGATTTTTTGAGGAAAACCGAAACTTTACCCTCAATTTTAATACCACCCAAATAAAGATCGCTCTTGGGAGGCAATCCTAAAGACCTCATTTGTGTTTCGTCGCATGAGGGCTCTACGCAACGGCGGCATGAAACCTCGATCTGCGCACTTCCTTCTACGCCTTCTTCCATAAATCTCCCTACGATATCGAGGAAAGGCTCCGCATCGAGCGTAAAGCGTTCTGGCGTTGTGCCGTTGTTAAGACACAGCTGGTACATCCTCGTTACTGCCCAAGAACAAAACTCAAAGAGCAGGTTGTACGCGCGGAAGGAAAGATATCTGACATCGCTTCGCTTCATGATTTCCTCACTTAGGTAATCGTAGACTGTGTACCGATAGGCTACTTGAGAAAGACCCACAATTAGCAAAAATATGAGCCCAACGGACCAAAGAAAACCTTCACTCTCCAATTCTACACCAGAGAATGCCTTCTCTTAGCAGATATGTGGCGTCTCCGTAGATTTCTTGATCCCAGCAACCAACCGACCATATTTTCGCAGAACTCGATTCAAAACGAATGCCGCATTTGAAGTCTTCGGGCGCCAAATCTACCATTTCATGCAGAATAGGCGTCGGATCCGAGTTGTTCCGCAAGGCTTTTTTCAAATTCTCCACATATCCTTCCATTACCGCTTTCAACAGCACTTTTCTGGCCAGCTCTTGATATTCGACCTTCTTGGCCAGCAACCTAGGCGCTTTTGGCTGATTAATAAATACCGCAGTCAAGAGAAGCGCGCATACGATGAGCGCACATACGGCGTCTAACGTGGATAGCATGTCCGCAACGCCTGTGGGTATTCATTCCCCGTTACGTTATCGATCGAGAATTGTTCTGTTTCGTTGATGTCCACGCATTCAGTGTGGAAAGAGAGTATCGCGTAGACGCTTGCTAGGATGGCCAGTAAGTACACCAGAACGGCGAGCGTTAGGGAAATCACGTGATCTTCCATATTAACACCTCCCTTCGAGTCCCATCGATCGAAAACTGATCTCCTCCTTGCAGGATAGCCTCATTTACAGGCACTTCGATGGCAACCTCCTCCACGGCGTGCGGCGTTTTACCTATTAGAACCTGCCCCGTTTGGATTTCATACTCGAAAGGCAAAACGGGCAATCGCGAAACGATTACGGCTTTGTGATGATATGCGCACTCGATGTCTTTCCTCAGCTCGCGTAGAATAATGGAGATGGCTTCCCTTTCTTCCTGATAGGAAAGGGAATAATTGAACGAAATGATCGCCGATAAGACGATAAAGCCGACGCAAAGCCAACAAATCAATTCCCAAGTCCCCTCAATAAGCTGGCTCGGCATTTCGGAACTCAATAAAAACGCATTCCCTAGAATACCAAGCCTTTACGAGGCTCAAGCCTGTTGGACATCGGCCTAATACGGCAATTCTGAAAGGGTATTCCCTCAGAATGCAATAGTTATTCGACGAAATGATGAGACATCGCCCATCCGATTCTACGCTTCGAACGACGCTTGGAATGTTCACGATTTTGCTGACATTACGCTTGCTCTCGTAAACCTCCCAAACCAGTTCATCCAAGTTTTCTGCGAATGCTTGAAGAGCTACGATGTCGAGGGAGCCCTTTAACGTGTTTAATGTTCCCATTAGAAGGGGAGAAAAGCTGAGCAAGACCCCCATCATCATGGAGAACACGATGACCCTCTCAGCCACCTGCATAACTCACCCCTAAGAAGTCGATTCCCGCTAACGTCGAGAGGAATCCTCCCACGAGGAACGGCATGAAAACACTGCCATTCTTCCCGATCAGGAACAAAGAGGGTAGGCAGACAAGGACCCTTATCCACCAGGGCAGAAGAAAAGCGCTTGCGAAGACCGGAAGGAATCTAGGCACTCGCTTCAAGTAGGAGAATAATGCTAGAAGAAAAAGAGAATTGCCCAATATCTCGAGCAAAAAAGGCTCCCTCAAGGATTTATCGAAGCAACAAAGCAGTATTGCCAGTAGATATCTCCTATCGGCTTTCCCGACGCCTAACCTTTTACTAAAAAGCAGGAGCATCGCTCCTAGGAAGTTTAGAGTAGCGTAAAGACTACTGACATTACAACTTCCCGAAAAAACGTGCAAAACAGCGACTCCTATGCCTAGGATTAAGAGAGCGTTCAAAGCCCAATTGGGACATTTCCCGCTTCTCGCGTCCTTGAAAGCCAAATACCCGGACAGGACGATTGCCGGTGCTATTTCTAACACAACTTGCTGTTTCTAGCCTTATTAAAAACCAAAAAATCGGGAGGTCTATGTCCGCTCCTTAGCCAGCGCTTCTACTTCTTTTCTGGCGTAGCCCAGCGTCCTTAACCATTGTAGCAAGTTGTTGTAGGCAGTTATCTTCGATATCGCCTTCGCCCCTACGGGTCCCGGCTTCTTCATATAGAATGCGTTTATTTCGTAGACCGTCCCCGAGAACCCGTGGTCGAGGGCTATCTTGCTCAGCCTTATCATGTCCACGAGAGTGCCCGCGAGGGCGGGGCTGTCGTTGATCCGAGCATTGATGATGACCTCGTCGACGACCCCGTTGAAGGACACGTATTCTAGGTGCATCGATACGAACTTCTTGTCCCCTAGGGGCGGCAAATATCCGGTGGGCTTGATGAAAGTTGGGACGTCGTATCCTAGGATGTCACGGACGACGCTACTCTTCGTTCCTTCCTTCATCTTGTTCCTCTCCGGGATCGTGAGGGCTAGGAAATCGGTGTTTCCTCCTATGTTGAACTGAGCTATGCACCTCACTCGCCTGTTCCGTTGCGCCATGTGCTCCAGCAGATCGCAGGTGAGGGGAGTAGCCCCCGTCGCTCCGTCATCGCCGAGCAGAACGGCTCCGCTCTTTTCGTAAAGCTCTACAAAAGCGGGGTCATTGGCCAAGGGAGTTGGTATGGCGTTGACGAAGGCCACTGGCTTCACTTCTTGGGCGTACACGGCTGCCGCGTAAGCGTAGACTTGAGTGGCCGATAATTCATCTTTCTTGCCCGATTCGACGACTTCATGCAACTTTCGCACATCCTGGAAGGGCTTCGCGTGCTCGGTCGAGATCACGTTCACTATCACGTCGGCGTCGAGCTTCTTCCACTCGTCGACGAGGTACTCCACGACTTGTGGTAGCTCCATCTCGTCCTCGAGTCCCTGAGCCATTAGGGGCATGCCGTCCAGGCTCCCCAAGTGGACGCCCTTACTCACCGAAACTCCCTTTAAATCATCGGGTATCGGGAATTCCTTGCCTATAAGCTCGTAGGCTATGTCGTAAAGGTTCCTCCCTATCTTCTTGGCGTCGACATCGTAGGACGCCACGA
Source organism: uncultured Nitrososphaerota archaeon (assembly GCA_964398605.1). Lineage (GTDB taxonomy): Archaea > Thermoproteota > CAYNNH01 > CAYNNH01 > CAYNNH01 > CAYNNH01. Next base: position 14,529 of record CAYNNH010000017.1, read on the forward strand.
TTTCTACGTCCTCGATCCTGTAGGGTAGGGGATAGTTAGCAAGCGGGACCCCGTAGGGGCTTATCTCGCCTCTCCGTATCCTCGATAGTCCCACAGCTAGGTGCGTCGCTACCATCCCTTGGCCTAGTATTATGGTACGAATATTCACCATGTTGTCACCCCCTAATAGGAGATGTAAGTTTTTTCTCCTACTAGAAGGAGCGTATCCATATAAACCTTTAAAGCATTTCTAGCTCGCAAACGCCTTATAGAGCTCCAATCCCTTGAGTATTACGTAAGAGAAGCTCAGACAAACTATTACAAACAAGGATTCCAAAATAAAATCGAAGATTCCTCCAAGGAATAATACGAATAGCCTTACATCCCGAGAAGCAAACCCAGAAAATCTGCCCACGAGGGCAGGGTGTATTCCCAAAGCGCCCTCCCCTCTCGCGTGAAGATAACTTACCATTAAAGATCCCGCCAATGCCAACGCTCCTACAAGGCCGATCAAAAACAAATTCTCGTTCCTCATCGCGTACATTATTGCTCCCAGAATGGCAGTAATATCGGCAACTCTGTCGAGCAAGGCATCGAAGTACGCGCCTTTTCGGGATTCCATGTTCAACGCCCTAGCCAGTTCCCCATCAACCCCATCAAGAATGGAGCCTAGCTGAATCATCACTCCCGCGAGCAAAGGTAATGCCATGAGGAAGAACGGAAAAGAAGCTACCGTCACGAGAAAGGATATAACCGACATCTGATTCGGCGTTATCCTGATTTTCCTCCTCAGAAGCCACGAGGTTATTCGAGTCGAAATCTTCCTGTTTAAGTAACGCGAAACAAGTCCGTCTGTTCTCTTGCCTCTAGGAGCCAAAGACATCCTTCTTTACCCGTTCAAGGACGATCCTACGTTTGCCCGTGAGCACTTCCTCCAAGTCGTTTGGCGTATCAATGTCAGTCCAGTAAGCCCCGCTCACTTCCGCCACTAATATGTCAAGGCCGTTCTCTACAGCTTCTTGAATAAGCTCGGACAACGAAGAGCCCTCCCTCGCCCTCCTGATACAATAATCCGCGAACTTCCTTCC
>CAYNNH010000018.1:0-4567 GCA_964398605.1 uncultured Nitrososphaerota archaeon
AACGTGAAGTAGACCTCGATGGGGGGCAAGGTCACGTTCCCGTAGCCCGTTATCGTCACTTCAAAGGACGCTGTCCGCATGGTCCCCCTGTCCATCACGCCTAGGCTGACGTTGTTAACGGGCACGGAGATGCCGTCGGCGGTCGGCTGGAATACCGTCACGCCGGATATCCTCCACTCGGCCGTGTTCGTGATGTTGACGCCAACGGTCACGCTTTCTCCCTGCACGACCTTATTCGCGGAGAGCGTTTCGCTCACGCTGATCTCGGGTATCCTGAAGGTTATCCACTGCTCCGTCGAGTACACCATTATCCGCGCATCCACGAAGTCGTACGAAACGACCACCTTGCCGAGGGAGAAGTTTGCTTCATAAGGCACGTCGTGCACGCCAGGCAACCACAGAATGACGCTGTACGTGTTCTCCGTCCTCGCTTCGGCCCTGAACTCCGAGATCATCTGCGGCTTATTAGTTCCTTCCACGAGGGCGAAGTAAGGCTCGAGCTCGTCGACCATTTCCACGTTGTAGACCGTGAAACCGTAGGGGTTGTCCGCGCTCATAGCCCCTGGGTTCTCGGCGCTCATCGTGATGATGTATTTCGCCTGATCCTGCTCCGTGTAGTCGGGGCTGTAGAACCTCGCCACCTTGAGCTTCGGGACGACGATGGTTATCTTGTCGAAGGGGCTGGGGGGCGTGACGGACTTCGAGTACTTCTTGCCCACGAACGAATACTCGATGTGCGTCGCCCCGACAGCATACTCGTAGGATCCGCCAGCCACTACATCCACGCCTTTGCTCCTCCAATACTCGACCATGGCCTTCAGCTCGATCGTGTAGCTGTACTCGATCGACTCGTTCACAGGAAGCTCGCTTACCCTGATGTCCTTCGTGCCCACGCATGCCCAACAGCTCTCCCCTCCCTCGGGCAGGTCGTCGGTTATCGTCACGTTGAAGACCGGGTAGTTGCTTCGGTTCCACACGCGTAGGCTCACCCTGTACGTCGGGTTGCCCGTCGATGTGTCGAGTTCAACGGCTTTCTCGACGACTACCGTGGGCTCGGGAAACGGAACGGCTGGCCTGTTGGATTGATTGACGAGCAGACAATCGACGAAATTGAAGGAAACGATCGAAGCGTTTAGTTGCAGACTTCCCGTCCAATCCTTCTTTGCCTTTATCTTGTACGTGAGCACCATTTCTTCGCCAGGTCTCAGGCTTGCGTTGAAAGCGACGAGGCTTCCTTCGTAGAGGTCGAAGTACTGCGTCGGGTAGGCGTCGACGATGCTGACGTTCCACACGGTCCAGAGCCCCCGGTTCTTCACCCGCACCCACACCTTGTAGACGGGAACGTCAAGCCCCTCGGGATACTCGGCCGCCTCCTTTAGAATACTGACCGTCCACAGCGGGTTCTCGACACTCACGACGCTCTGCGGGCCGTAAGCCATGAACTCGAGCCCGTTAGCGTAGTAGGTCGCCGTCGCGTTCCCGAAGGTCGAATTAACGTAGTGAACCGCGCAATCGAAGTGAGTCATGTTTACTACGTAGAGGACATGGACGCTCTGCCCACCCGCCACGCTTTCGTTGTAGTACTCGTTGCTTCCCGAAACGAGGGCGTAGTGGACGCTATCATAGCTGTCGTATATAGTGACGTTGAAGACGCTGTACGCCGTGTAGGAAACAAATGTCACATTGATCGTGTAAGAAGGCCAATCGTGGGAAACGGGGCTTTGCTTCCTGAACATTTTGATGGCGGACGACAGGGTCGCCGAGTTGGACTCGAACGTGTAGAGTTCGTTGCCTAGCCATACCTTGCCTTCTGTTGGCGGGATCACGATGATGTCCTTCCGTACCACCTCGACCGTGTAGTTGATCCAGAAGCTACTCCCGCTCGCGAGGCTCGAGATGCTGCCGTTGATGATGTAGTAGCCTCCTTCCGTGTACGTGTTGTAATGGACTTTCGTGGGGTCTTGGAATCGGACTGTCTCAAGCCTCAAGCTCAACGGGATCTTCTCCCGGAAGAGCACGTCGCTGTCTTGGTCTCCCGTGTTGCTTATGACGACGCTGACGTTGACCTTCCAGCCTTCCTTGAGCGTGGGGTAAGGCTTTTGCGATGGGTACGGGTTCCACGACCCGTTCCAGTAATGCAAGACTGTCTTGCTTAAGGAGAGCCAGGGCCCGGGATCGCTCGTTGGCGGGACGATGAGTATGGGCGCCGCAGGTCGAACCGCGATGCTGATAATTCCTTGTTGCGTCGAGCCGTTGAGGTAAATCGCCCTAGTTATGTTGGAAAGCACTAGGTAGGGTTTCTTGCCGTAGAGGTAGGCGTTCGCGCACACGAGAACGTTGTCCGTGGATCCCGGGTCTAGGCTTTTCGTGTAATTCTTGTAATACTTGTCCTCTCCTTTGAACGCCGCATCGATGGAGTACGCCGTCACTCCTGTGCCCGCTGGGCTCTCGTAGTTCTCCGCCGTTAATGTCAGGTCTACCGTGTTCCCGGGCGTTTGGCTCCAAGCGGAAACGCTCACGCTCGTAATGAGCGACGGGACACGACACTCCACGCCGAAAACGAGCACGTTAGACCAAACGACGAACCTGTTGAGGCCCGTGTCATCGGAGAAGGCGACCCAGCAAGGCTCCATGATCGCGGGTATTTGGAGATGCTTGATGTTGCTCACGTTTATCAGGTATTTATATGTCCACGTGCTCCCCGCCGCGGGGGGAGCGGGGAGGTCTGGCACCGATACGTTGAGCGTGTCCTTCAATTTGGCGCTATCGGGGTAAAGTTCGACGAGGGGCTTAGATTGGTTTATGCTCCTGAAACCTGCCGTATCGTTTAAGACGACCAGGTAAGCCGTCCCTCCGCCTATGTTCCTAATGGTAATGGTGATTTCCGCTCTCTCGCCAGTTTCCAACCTTGTTTCGTTAATTCTCTTCTCCACCACGAGCATCGGCGCGTCGCTCCAATCGTAATCGTAGTCGACTTCGAGATCCGGGCCGGTGGTCACGTTGCCTATTATCCGGCCAAAGGGCAGGACTTTATACTTCACGTTCGTCGGGGCGTTGAGACTCCTGAGTCTCGCCGCCGGGGCATAAACTTCGAACACAGAAGCGTTTGCGTACGGCGACCTGCTAATGCCCGATCCTTCTGGCAAGCCGCAAGCTTTCAGCAACGAAGCGTGGTACTTCCCTCCCGCCTTGCTAGTCTTCGTCCTATAAATCACGATGAGCTCGAGCATGCTGGGAGGCTTCTCCGGAGGCGGACTCCTTATTCCGACAGCTATCAAGTCGGATCGGAGCACTATCTCGGGCCTGCACAGGTCAGATAAGCCCCCGTACTCGGGCAATTCTTTCAGCATTTTCTCTATAATCCCATTTTCACTGGCATAGTACACGAAATGATGCTTGCCTATCGTCCAATTCGTGAAGCAGAGGCCGAAGGCTTCTGCGTAGTTCCTCGCTACCCTTTGGGCGTCCCTCATTCTCGTCTCGAAGGGCATCGAGATCTTCGTGAAGACTTCTAAGTGAATACCTGGGCCCTTGTCTGGGAATCCCCATAGAACTTGAGCGCTTTCTGGCCTTCCTCGAATGGCCCAGAAGCTGATGTTTATTATGCTCGTACCTTCGGGCGTTAGTTTGCCTAACTCACAGATGGGCAGGGCGTTTTCGGTTCCTTCGAATGTGAAGTTAATCAAGATGTTTTCTCCGATAACCGTCAACCTCACGTATTCGTTATAGACGTAGTCGCCTGCCGGAGAACTCGTCCCCGAAGCTTCAACCTCCACGGGGACCTTGGGCGCGATCAACGGGATCGTTAAGAGGGCGAGCAGAACCGCGCAAATGAGCTTCTTTCCCGTCATACCGTTTCAAATTTCTCCCCATGCTTATATGAACAGCGAACGCACGATAGCATTATATAAAAAAGTCGAATTTCCTTGAAATGAAACGGGGAGTTTCCGCCGCAATTTGGATCGCCATCTTCGTCATCCTAATCATCGCATCGGTGGTCGGCTGGTACGCCTACATAAGCGGGATTTCGCGAAAGGGGAACTATTGGGAGCTCAAGCTCGACCGCTACGAAGCCACCCACGTTCTGCAGGACACGGTTAGGCTTTGGATAAAGAACCAAGGCACGTACAACATAACCATCAACCAAGTCTTCTACGACGACGAGAACTACTCTTGGCGCATGTGGGTCGATTACGACTTCGACGGCAAGTACGAAACGCCCACGAACGTGCTACCCGTCGGCCACCTCTGCGAAATCAACATAACCGTCCCTTGGACGCCAGGCAAGCACTACATCACCCTCTGGACGGACGCGGGAGAGTTCCGCTGGGCCATCTTCCTATAAGCTTTTTGTCGAATCCATGAGCTAGTACTTTCGGTCTTTAAGCGAAGCGATTTGAACGGCCCTCTTTCCCTAATGGTCAATTTAGTTTTTATACTGGAAGCAAAATTATAGGTATGAGCTGGTCGAAAGTCCGCCGACTGTTGCTGTCCAAGAGAGCGGTCGACCCGATCATCGCTACGCTACTCTTGATCGTCATGGCGGTCGCTGCGGCGGCCATCGCGT
>CAYNNH010000018.1:4667-15304 GCA_964398605.1 uncultured Nitrososphaerota archaeon
TGGAGTCCTGCTCGGGGAGTACTGGCACGGCCGTGCTCAAGTTGCTCAACACGGGAGAAGCAAGCATTAACATAACGGATCTGCGCGTAGTGGATGAAAACGCTCAGACCGCTATTTCCGTTACCTTCACGATAACCGTGGGAAACAGCACGTCTACGACCCTTCCAGTAGGCCCCCTTAGCCCCGGACAGAACGCTCACATAGTTATTCAAGGGGGCTTCGTGCCGGGCCATGTGTATCGCTTTGTGATTACGATCACGGCGGCGGTTCCTCAGGGTAGCTCAACCGATGTCGTTGCCCAAGTCACGGCTACCCAGTGAATAGTGTAGCGGAAATTCTTTTCAAACAAAACATTGTTTTCCTCAAAAATTGTTCGAACGTTTGCGCATTCAAAACGATGTTTTGAAGGACATTCGTTAGCTTTATATAGGATATGCTCGAAAGGTTCTTCGGGTGGAATGGTGAGCTGGTCAAAGGTTAAGGCGAAGATCTTCTCGAAGAAAGCCATATCGCCCATCATCGCTACGCTACTCTTGATCGTCATGGCGGTCGCTGCGGCGGCCATCGCGTGGGTCTTCATCAGCGGAATTCTGAGACCTCCTACAGCTCCTGGCGTTTACCCGAGCGCATCGCTGACCGTGGAGTCCTGCTCGGGGAGTACTGGCACGGCCGTGCTCAAGTTGCTCAACACGGGGGACGTTGCCCTCAACATCACCGACATCCGTATTACCGATAGGTCGACGGGCACATCCGTGACCCCAACTAGCGTATCCATAACCATAGGCACCCAAACATGGTCCTCCACTCCTGCTGGTCCTCTAGACCGCGGCCAGAACGCCTATATCACAATTACCGCGTCTTTCACGACCGGACACATCTATAGGTTCACGATCACCATACTCGCGAACGTTCCCGGAGGCGGCTCTACCGACGTGGTCGCCGAGGCGACGGCTCAGCCTTAAACTTTTTTCTTTTTTTGCCTTGAATGGAGTGTATCTGCTCGATATACTTAATGTCTCCATTGCTCTCGCGATCCTCTTAATCGCCTCGATAAGCGACGTTCGAACCCGCGAGGTCTCGAACAAGCTTTGGGCTTTCTTGGGTCCTTACGCCCTCGTCCTATTCGTCCTAAGGTACGCGATATGTCCCAACTGGCTCGCAATCATCTCTTTCTGCCTAGGCGCCTCCATCTCCCTCTTTTTCTTCTACTTGGGCATGTTTGGCGGGGCCGACGCGAAGGCCTTCATATGCTTATCCCTGCTCTTCCCCTTGCCTCCCTCGGTTTTCCCCGTCGAGACGGTCACTTTCTGCTTCCCCCTTTCCCTGATGATCAACTCCTCGGTCCTCGCCCTTTCCGTCATCGTTTACACCGTGACCTCTAACGTCCTCTACAAAATCCGCGGGAAAACTCTGTTTGAGGGATTGGAGGACGCCCCGCCTTCCAAGAAAATAGCCGCCTTCGTGATGGCCTGCAAAGTCCCGCTATCCCGCATAATTTCCCGCAAGGACTTTTTCCCGGTCGAAGTGGTTGAGGAGGCGGACGGAGGGAAACGCAGGGGTTTGGTCGTTAGAATCGATGTCGAGCAAGATCCGGCCGAAATGGCCCAAAAACTTAAGGAATTCTTCGGGACGGATAATATTGAGGTATGGGCAACTCCCGCGATACCCATGATGGTCTTCATCACGGCGGGCTTAGTCCTTTCCATTTTGTTCGGGGACTTCGTCTTAGGCCCGATATGTCGTTTGCTAGGCTTCTAGCTTTCTGCCGGCGAGCGGTCAGCCCCATAATCTCGGTGATCCTAATAATCGCCATCGTCGTCGCCGCTATAGGCATCATAATGGCTTATTACGGCCCCGCGATCACGAACATGCGGGAAGGGAGCCTCGCGAAGGAAATCGCCGGCGTCATGTGCGTCTTGGACGATAACGTTCGGGCCTGCATCGTCGACGGGAAGGGATCGTCGAGGATCACCCACTTCGAGTACTTCAAGGGGATGATGCGCATACGTAATAATTTCTCCGAAGTCGCCATCGAGGTGTGGAACATCACATCCACGTCGACGCGCCTGATCGTCAACATCTCGTTTAGATTGGGCGGCTTCGAATTCGAACTCCCGACGGCTTCCCAAGTCGTAGCGGAAAACGGAACCCGTTACATAAAGGCAGACCCCTCGAACTTCGTCAACGATACGTCCTTTACGAAGGACATAGGCAGGGTCACTATGCACAAGTACGGCTCGCTCTTCATTCGCCTCGACTACCGCGTGCGCGTGTTCAACTGGACGGAAGACTTGACCTATCGCATCCTCTTCCGCATCGTGAACGTGACGAGAACTTCCCACGTAGTCAGCCTAGGCCCTCCGAGGGCGGACGTGTACACGGAAAACCTCGACACCCTCTCTTACATCCACTATTCGTCCGCTTCCACGCACATGGACTGCACCATTTTGATAATCGCCAAGTACCGCGCTTACTGGTTCCGAAATTCCGTCGTGGAATACCCGTTGCGCGTACGCGTCCCCGCGGGATCCGCCGTGCGCATCGAAACCCTCACCACCATCATAGGGAGCGAGCTCGTATGAGCCGGAGAGCCGTCACGGAGATATTCTACGTCCTCTTCCTCTCTTTATCGCTCGTCATATTCTCCGTCCTCATGTACCTCTTCCAAGGGGTTTCCGTCCAGATGGAAACGGCTTCTGTGCTCGCCGACCTCCAACGCGTGGCCGACTACACTTCTTGGGCGGTCACGAGGGCGTACAGCATCGCCATCAAAGTCCCCGTCGACAGCGACCGCCCCACGCTCATATACCGCATGAGCCTGAGCTACCCGAGGGACGCGTCGGGACATCCGTTCTATATATGCTTCGAGAACCGAACTATCGGCGGTAGGAGCGCTCAATACGTCGTTGCTAGGGCCACTGACAGGCCAAGCTGGGAGGCCATAGCCCCCGCCTTCAACGTGACCGCCATCGTGCCTGGCTACGTCGTTAGGGCGGAGGGAACGGTTTACAGCACGGCCGCCCATCCTTACCTCGAGTGCTACAAGTGGGTCGAGGGATCGACGACTTACGTTCTCATCTCTATCAAAACATAAGAGTTCCGGCTTCGGTAAATTTTTGTGAGGAAGCTTAGGAAGTCGCGGAAGGGCGCGATACCCGTCGATTACGTTATTGCGGTAGTTGCTTTTCTGCTAGCTTTATCCTTCCTAGTGTCCGCGATTTGCTTCTCTTTCCTGCCCTACGCGCGCCAAGCAAGGCTCGAAGACGTGGAGCGTACTTCAACGAGTTTGCGCTCCTTGATGCTGTCCAGCCCTGGCTCTCCTCCCGACTGGTGGGCTTATACCAATGAGGGGCCAGATACCTTCGGCCTTTCCGAGTACAGCCAGTACTTGCACTACACGTCCTCGGGAGTTGAGCTGTACGTCCTTCATCCGAACAAGCTCGCTAGGCTTTACCCGGGATGTCCCTACTACTTGCCCTACGACCCGGAAATGCCTGGCTACGATAGCAACATCATGAACTGGACGGGCGGCTCTTTCTACACCATATCGGCGGATAATTATTCAGTGCGGGAATCGCTGGGACTCGCCCCTTACTATCACTTCCGCCTCGAAATAGGCCCCGCTTGCATCCTTGAGATTGATGTGGTGTTGTTCAAACACGTGGAAGTTTCTCTTCCTTGGCCCCTCAACCTGATAATCGACGCCGCGGCTTGGAACGTTTACAACGTGACTTTCAGGTCGGTGCGTCCCGACGGGTCCTCGATTCCCTACTGCCAGCTGAACTTCACGATAATAACGCCGGAAGTCATCAACATAATCGAATCTGGAGCATCAACGCGCATAGCCCGTTTCGCCGTCGCTTATGATGTGAACAGGACATACGCTAACATGCGGTTGGTCGACAACTTGACCGAACTCATTAATCCCCCGGGGTATCTGGAGTACTGGCAGGCAATAAACAACAAATTCCGCCACTACAACCCATTAGGCCCCCTCTATACCGATGAAAACGGTTATCTTCGGGTCTATGTAGCTTTGCCTTTCCAACTTCCCATACTTGGTTCTCTTTTTGCCTTAGATGAGGGCGAGTACATCCTCCACGCCATGATGAAAACGCCCAAAGGGTACTTTTCCGGAAATTCCGTAAGCTTCATGCACGTGCGAGACGTGAGCTACTGGTGGTGGTTATTTTACTTCATACGCAACTTCTTCTTCCCAAGGCCTATCTATGCAACGGGATATATTTGGCGCCTAGAGAACCCGCCCCGCATCGCCGTGCACGTGTGGGCTTGGAGGAAGACGGACGGAGGTCCCGTTTCCCAGACATGGCTCGATGCCCCGCCCGACTGTTGCATCATGACAAAGAGCGGTTACACGCACGTCATACAGCTTAACTATCAAGGTAACGGATACTACAACGCGAGCTTCCCGTACGTAAGCGGGCCTTACATGGTGAGCGTTATGTTCCCCAAACAATTTGATTTCAGCTGGGGGACTTTCCGCTTAAGGATTTACGCAGGGACGGCGAAACTCATGTACCCCATGTGGGTCAAGTACGGCCCCGAGCCCCCCGGCCTTACTGATTGCGTCATCGCCGAGCGCTACGTGATCGTCGAAGATGTCCTCATGGACGCGAGAGTGATCTGTTGGAGGCCTTAAGGCGCGGCAGGAAAGGCCAGATTTATATCGCGGAAGTCATGGTTGCCATATTCGTCCTACTCTCCTTTTACTTCATGCTAGGCTACTTCTACCAGTCCTACACGTACTTCGCCCCCCGAGTGGCGGGATCCAAGCTGAGGGACATCGGCGAGGACGTCATCATGACCCTCGACCGCCTAGGGAAAATCCGCAAGTACCTCTACAATTATCCCATCGACGCAAGGGGCCTTTACATGGAAATCGGCGAGTACATGCCCGCCGACATAGGCTTCCGCGTCCGCGTACTCGACCGAGAACGGAACCCCATCGCCGAATACGGCCCCTTCCCGCCCGCTGAGACTTCCGTTTGCGTGGTCGATTACCTCGTGGCCGCCCGCTCCGTTGCATACAACCTTACTCGGGTTGATTACGCCTATCGGGGAGCGCTGTGGCTAGAGAGCGTCGCTCTTTCGGACGATATCTGCAAGTGGCCTTTGGAAGAGGATTCTTCCGGTTTCGTGTGGGTGAACTCGACGGGCTTCAGCGGAGCGGCGGGCATCGGCTACTTCTTCGTCGACCTGTACCTCGCGACGAAGAACGAGACGTTCTTGGATTACGCGGAGAAAGTGGCGAATTGGCTGTCCGATTTGGAGCAAGCGGACATCGTCCACGGGGGGCTCAAGTGGCCCGCGTGGGAGGGGTCGAACGACTTCCTCACGGGAATGGATGGTTCGGCGGGCATCGGCTTGTTCTACATGGAACTCGCGTACGCAACGGGCAACTACCAGTACTTCGAGAAGGCGAAAGCGGCCGCTGAAAGCCTCATAGGCGCGGCGAACGTGACGGGCCCCTTCGTAAACTGGCCTCGCTACTTGAACGGGACGGGCACCATCTACACGGGCTTTGCGGGAACGGCGGGAGTCGGGTACTTCCTCACGAAGATGTATGAGGTCACCGGCAACTCCACCTACCTCCACTACGCCCGAGGAGCCGCCCTTTGGCTCGCCCTTTACAACGAGGGAGGGAGGTGGAGGCCCGCCGAGAACATGTCAGGTGAGCCCCGCTACATGGGGTTGGGCTTGGGTTCGGCGGGGATAGGGCTCTTCTTTTTGGAATTGTACCGGGCAACGGGGGATTCCGACTACCTTTCCTTCGCCATTCAGGCGGGCAATTGGCTTATTTCGAGGGCGGAAACGACGACGCACGGAGTCAGGTGGCCCGAGAGCACAGCGAGAAACTACTACCCGCCGGGAGGAGGGGGGACGGCAGGCGTCGTTTACTTCCTGTGGGAATTGTACAAAGCAACTCTCGATGCTAGGTACCGCGATTACGCCATCATGGGCTTGGAGTGGCTCATGTACGTCGCGGAGCCCGTGGGCTCGGGCTACCGGTGGGCGGACGACCCCTCCGTCCCTCCCGGTTTGAAGTCGTACCACACGGGGTTCGGGGCCGACCTACCCTCCACATATGCGGAGATCTCCGAGTACGAGATATCGGGGACGGCGGGCGTCGCGTACGCTTTCCTCTGCACGGGCTGGGAGAGGGGCCTATACCCCTTCACCCTCGAAATTAGCTTGTGGAGGCTGACGGGATGAGGGGGCGCAAAGGGCAGATATTCCTCATGGCGGCGATGGTCATCGTCCTCACCTTATTCGTCGTCACGACGATCCTCAGCATCCTCACGACGAGTCGCGTCCGCTACTCCTCGAGCCGCATCGAGTACGTGGGGATGAACATCGTCCAAGAATCGAGGTATGCAGTCGCCCAATTGTTGGGCTCCTACGCGAGGTGCGTGAGGGCGGGCATGAAGCCCGAGAACTACTCCATAATGCTCCAAGAGTGGGTGAGGCAGGCGCAAGAACACTGCAGGAGGGCAGGCTTCGTCCTCACTTTGGTTCCCTTTGATTACGAGTTCGAGACTTCTTGGAACGCCACACACGCCGAAAGCGGAGTGGGTAGCGTCAACTACTCGAACGCGACCGTTTGGTTCAACATGACCTTGAGGTCGGATATGGAGGAGCTCATCCACAACTTCCGGGCGACGTACGGGGTCTTCATGAGGTTGGACGATTACAGCTTCGACGGGGACGACTTGAATGTCACCTTCACCCTCTGGAGGGACGACGGTAGCTACATCGCGGGGGCGAAGCCGTACGCCGTGATATGCGCCGGGCAGGACTTCGTGGACGACGTAACCGCGTTCGTCGACTACGGGAACGGCACCTACTGGATGCGCGTGGAGGCGGCGCTCGGGGGGAAGGTACTCATCGATATCGAAGAGCCCTCGCACGTCATCGTGCGCACGGAAATCGACTTGCCCGAGCGCCTGATCATCGACATCACCCTCTACCGCGACCCCGGCTACACGCAGGAGTACTCGTACGGGGACTGCCCCTACCAGCCCGGCTCGACGGTCTACTACATCGTGAAGGTTTCCACGTCCACGGGCCCGGCGGCGAACAGGCAAGTGACGGTCACCGTAACCGACGCGAACGGCGCTACGTATGACGGTTTCCCCCGCACTGATTACACGGACGCCAACGGCGAAATAAGGGACAGCTTCGATGTGAACTACGATTACCAAACGAGCGATGTGGCGCCCGGAGATTGGACGATAACCGCCCAAGAGGTCTCGACGGGGCAGAGCGCCTCGAAGACCTTCGAAACGGCGTACTTGCAATACGTCATCATCGAGTTCTACGACCCCAGCACGGGGACTTGGACGAGGGACCCTTCGGCGTGCACCTTCTACGACCACGACACGAAAAAAGGAGAGCCCGAAGAAGAGGCGACGCGCGGGGACTCCATGCAGTTCCGCCTCGTCCTCCTCGACCAGCGCAGGTGTAATTATACGGGTACGGTTTACGTAGATGTTACTGTCGACGATGACCAAGGTAGCGAGTCAAATGACCCGGATCCCGCGATAGCTGAGTACTCAGATAGCCTCACACCTGCGCATCCTATTCAAGGAGCATACGCTGGGCCCCTGATTTCAGGTAGCCAATCTTTGGACATCATTTACGACGATAAGCACACCGTAACCATATGGATTTTCAAGTACACTGATTACGAAGCCGACCCAGGCACTTGGACTTTCGATGCGAGCGTAACCTACTTGAGCGGCTCCACGGTCACCAACTCGACCTACTTCGAAACGGAGTGCCCCGAGTGCCCCGACCCTCTAGTCGCTTCCAGCCCATCCCCAATCCTTTGCTTCCCGTGGTTCCTCGAGGGACTCTTGGTAACGTTCGTTTGCCTCGCGCGGCTACGGGACTTCGTAACGTCCCTAGGGAAGTGGCCTAAAATCCCCTAATCCTCCTCCTTATTCGCTCTATTCTTTCCCTTAACAATTCTTCGCGAGCCGCCCTCGGCGGGACGACGACTATCCCCCTCCCGTGCTCGATCCTGTAGGGGACCATCGTGAGCGGGTGCGCGTACCCCTTCAGCTTCACGATCTCCATCATGCGCCTCGTGCTGAGCCCGTCGGCGGACTTGACGCTGTGGAGGACGATGACATCGTCGGCGACGTATTCCTCGATCCCGAAGCGGCTTATCCTCCCCGGCAGGGCTTCCGCCGTCATTAGGGTCGTGAGGCCCGTTTCCCTCAAGCTCGCGCAGAGCTGGCTCGCCGCCGACCTCCGCTCCCCCTCGTTCGACCCCCATATGGCCAGGAGGGTGGACACGGAGTCTATTACGACCCTGTGGGCGGCTATTTCCTCCACGTAGGCGAACAAGTCAGTGAGGAAGGCGACCACGTCGTCGACGGCCACTTCCCTTTCCTCGATGGAAGGGACCTTCGCCACCCTCGCGTACGCGTCGGCGAAGATGAGCGCGCCTTTCCGTTCCAACGAAGCGACGTTCCAGCCGAAATGGGACATGCGAGACCTCACGCTGTCGGGCTTCTCGTCAACGGCGACGAAAATGCCAGGATCTCCGTACTTCGTGCAACCATAGTAAAGAAATTGGAAAGCGAGTGTAGTCCTGCCGGATCCGGGCATCCCGCTCACGAGGAGGATGTCGCCCGCGGGAATTCCCCCGCCTATTATCTCGTCGAGTCCTTCGACCCCGAGCGGAACCCTCTGAAAAGCCTTTACTTCTCCGCTTATCCTTAAGCCGATCCTCGTCTCAGTAGGAGTCACCTAGCTCTTTCCTTCGCTCCGAGAAAAATAAAGTTCTAGGCTGGAGTCGGCGGACCCGTAGGAGGCGCTGGAGTGGGTGCAGGTCCCGGAGCGGGGGCAGGAGCTGGGGCGGCGGGAGCTGGAGCGGGAGCTGGAGGCGTTGGCGGGACGACGAGCTCTAGCTGGAAATTGAATGAATCGCCCTCGGAAGCCTCGGGCTTGAGCTTGATGCTCGTCCACACAGTAGCGCTCTCGCCGGGTCCTAGGACGACGGGGTTTCCGCTCCCATCCGAAACCTCGATCGCCCCGTCCTTGATCTCGAACTGCAAGTAGTCCTTGTCTTTGTGGCGCAGGAAGACCTGCAGGTGCTCGACCTTCGACATATCAGGCGTTCCGTTGTACGACCACGTCCCCGGAACGAACCTCAGGTAGACGCTGTAGCTCGCTCCTCCTGGCCCTTCGGTGTTCTCGATCGTGAAGACGCTCGAGTACTTCACGCGCCTGTTTATGTAGGCAGATAGGGAGCTGACGCTCGAGCCGCCATCGGGTCCAATCGTCGAGACTTTGTCCTTCCCAGGCCCGAACTTCACAGGATGTCTCTTAACGGTAACCGTCCACTGAGATAGGGCCATGCTTCCACCCTTCCTTACTCGGAAACTGTGCTTAAAATGGTTACTGAGGCAAATTCTATATAATAAACGTTAATTTCATGGATGAAGCGTCCACCGATGGCGGCAACCCTCGCCACCATAATTCTCCTCGCGTACGCCTTCGCTTATTCCCTCGCCCCTTCATCCGCCCAGTCGTTGGTGATCCCCGCTCGACAAGAAGCCATAGACGAGCTGTACATGTATTTCCACAAACTCGCGCATTGCATTAAGGTCCTTGGCTATGGGGAGCCTTCCCCCGACTGCACCGCCTACGGCGCTAATTACACGAATCTCGTAATGAACCACACGGAGAAGTGGAACCCTGAGGGCATGCAATCGGAAATCATCCCCCGCGACGGTTATCTGAAGTTCGTGAGCGAGCCCTTCAACGGATCAATAACCTTTACCAACCTCACCCTGACCTTGTGCCTCGAAGGCGGCGCTGACATCACCGTGAACCTCACCATAATCGATCCCGAAGGCTACGTTGTCAGCTGGCACATCGAAGAGGTCAGCACTACGGCTGCCGGTTGTTATTCGTGGGGCATAGATGTCCCCGATGTCGAATTGCCCGAAGGCGCTAGGATCCTCCTCACCATGAACGCCTCACAGGACGTGTGGCTAGACTTCGACGACCCTAGCTACCCGTCCGGGATAACCTTCGAAGCCCCAGCTTACATGTACGACGAAGGGATCTCCACATACAACAAGGACGGATACAAGCAGACGACCTTCGCCACGTCTTGGGACGCCTCCCATAGGCGGGTGGTGGTCATCGGGAACGTCTCCAACATGGTCGGCCTAGACGACATACAGAAGGTCGTCGTCGAGATCATCGACCCCGGAGGGACCACCGTCGCCTCCTGCACCTATGAGTGGGGTACGGCGCAAACGCCCGCAGACTATTACGAGGCCTACGACATGTACGATGGGACGGGAACGGGCGCCCTTGATTTCTTCCGCTACAATTGTACGTGGGATTACCCAGAAACCGCTACTCTGGGGACATACACCGTCCGCATAACCGCTTACAACACTCACGGCGATACCATCGTGAGCGAGAATTACTTCGACATGGCCGAAACTGCTCCCTACGTTCCAGAATTTCCCCAGTACATGCTGACCATCGCCCCCCTCGTCGCCGTGGTAAGTATTATAGTATTCCTCGAGTATAGGAGAAAGAAATGTTCCGTTCCCGCGGAGTAGCCGCGATAGCTCTCTCCCTTTTAT
>CAYNNH010000019.1:0-15220 GCA_964398605.1 uncultured Nitrososphaerota archaeon
GTCGAGGGCTTGGTCGTAGGGGATCCCCCACGACATGTAAATGACGAGGCGGCGCAGTTCCTCGGTCAAAGCGCCATAGTCCTTCTTAGAAGCTTCCTCGAGAGCCCTCGCGAAAGTCATCCCCGTCCTCTGGGCTTCCGCGATGTCTCTGAGCAAGTAAACCAAGTTGGTTTCGATGCTCCCCTTCCACATGCGGTATCCCATGTCGATGATGGCGTAGGGGACGAGGCCTATCGCGATGGCGAGGAGGATGCACGCATCCAAGTGCAGGGGAAGGAAGCTTATGTAGCCCAAGGCCTGCAAGATGCCCAAAACCATTATTATTGCCGCCCCGGAGCCTCCTGCCGCGTAAAGAAGGCGTTGTTCCCTCTCCGAGAAACGCCTCAGGAGCGGCATTTTACTCCTTGGGGACGAACAAGTTCACCATGAAGATCATCATCCCGCCCAGGAGGGGGATGGCGAGGTAAGTCATGAGGTTGATCATCATGTCGGGGGGCATGCCAAACCCTCCCCCTCCGATGAGGGACATGATGGAGAGCATGACGATGACGAGGAGCGGGAAGACGACGAGCAACGTTACGTATAGCTCTCCGAACATGGCGAGCGTGTCGGAGAGTCCCTTCAACTGCAACCTCCTCTTAGCCACCGCCTCTTCCGCCGAAGTGAGCAAGTACTTGCGCAAATCTCCCCCTGCCCGGATGGTCGCCAACAAGCCCTCAATGAAGCTCGCGACCTCTCTAGAAGGAGAGCGTTCCGGGATCTTCGCTAGGGCGGAAAGGAAGTCTAAGCCCAGGAATTTTACGTCCCGTACAACCCACGCCGCTTCTTGGGCCATCCCCTTCATTATGTCGGTTTCCGTGCTCATCTCCTCGATTATTCGGGCAGGAGACATGCCCGCGGACGCTAGGATGGCCATGTAAGCGGCGGCGAAGGGCAAGGATTCCTCCATATCGCTCTTTCGCCCGCCAGCGCTCATGGAGGGCCATATGTAGGTTATCCCGAAGCCCAAAGCGCTACCAACGACGAAACCCCCCAACGGACCCAAAATGAGCAAAGTTGGCGAGAAAAAAAGCATGCCGACGAAAAGTCCCAAAATTAGGCCAATCACTCCCCCAATCAAAGCCGCTAGGACGACGAAGGAAGCGTAGGCCCTAAAACTAACCCTGAGGCCTGCTTTCACCAGCCCTTTGCGCAAGCCCTCGAGGTAAGGAAGGATGGGGTCGATTTTATCGCCCAAAATGCTGTAAGCAATGTGCCAAGGCTTCACGCCTGCGGAGGACTTCGATTTGCTCATGCGACCACGGCCTTAGCCCTCTCGAAAATCTTCTTGGGGTTCTTATAGTACTCTCCTATGATGCGGGAAACTTCCTTGAAGTGTCTTATGCGCTCCGCCACCATCCACCTGAGCACTATTTCCCTCCTCGTGAGCTCCTCCTCGATGTACTCGTGCGTGTAGCCGTACTCCTTGCGCAGGAGTTCGAGCAAGTAGCTACGGCCCGTGTAGACGAAGGTGTCGCGGCTGGGATCCCAGTTGTATATTGGGTTCACCCTCAGCTCCCCCGTTCGCGGATCCACATCCAGCACTTCGGTTATGTTCTTCGTCCGCCTCACGGGACGTCCTTCCATCCTCGTCTTCACTTGGACGGTGATGACATTCATGCACGGAACGAGGTGGAGGGGGATGTTCATGGGCTTCGTCGTCAAGCGGTGGATGACGGCAGCTACGTCCTCCGCGTGTATGGTGCACATCCCCCCGTGCCCCGTGGCGATAGCCTGGAAGAGGGTGTAGGCCTCCTCCCCCCTGACCTCCCCGACGATGATGTAGTCGGGCCTCTGCCTCATCGCCGCCTTCAGCAAGTCGAAGAGGGAGATTTCCTGAACCGATTCCCCCATTCCCGCCGATCTCGCCACCGACTGGATCCAGTTCTCGTGGGGCAAGTTGAGCTCGGGAGTGTCCTCGATGGTGACGATCTTGTACTCGGGCTTGATGAACATGGCGATGCTGTTCATGAGGGTGGTCTTGCCCGACGCGGTGGCCCCCGCGATCATGATGGACTTCTTGTGCTCGATGGCGAACCAGAGGTACGCGGCCATGCGGGGAGAGAGGGTGTTGAAGGCGATGAGGTCCGTTATGGTGAGGGGATCCGACCTGAACCTCCTTATCGAGAACGTGGAGCCCTTCATGGTGACTTCCCGCTTGTACGTCAGCTGGACTCGGCTACCGTCGGGGAGCACGGCGTCCAGCATCGGCTCGGCGATCGATATGTAACGCCCCGTGCGGTAAGCGAGCCTAACGACGAAGTCGTCGAGCTCGTCCTCGTTCGTGAAAACGACGTTAGTTCGGAGGTTCTCGTACTTGCGGTGCCACACGTAGATGGGGATCCCCACCCCGTCGCAACCTATGTCCTCGATCCAGTGGTCGCGCATGAGGGGGTCGATCTTGCCGTAGTGGAGGGTGTCGCGGCAGATGTAGTACATGATCTTGTCGAGGCTACTCTCCTTTACCTTAATCTTGTAACGCTTCACCAGGTCCCGAATGGCGCTTCTCAAGAATTCCTCAGCTTCCTTCGTCGATTTCAAGCCAGCCGGGGGAGATAGCTCTTCAAAGAGCATTTCCTTTATGTGTTTCATGAGTTTCTTTTCCTCGTCCGTGAGCTTGGGCTCCATGACCATGTACATTAGTTCGTGGGCTGCCGGGTCGTAGACTATGGCCGCGTAAGCGTAGGGCTCGTTGAGGGGGTATACCTCCTTATAAACGAGCCCCTTCTTCTTCTCCTTAATGAGCGAGCGGCTCATGCCGCGACCCCCAAGGACTTTGCCGCTTTCTGGTAAATTTCTTCTGGAGTCAAGTAGTACGCCTTGATCACGCGGGCGACTTCCTTGTAGCTCCTTATCTTGTCCTTCTGCATCCACTTGAGAATGATCTTCCTCCTCTCGAACTCTTCTTCTATGAAGCTACGCGTGTAGCCTTCTTCCCTTCTGATGCGCTCGACGATGTAGCTACGACCCGTATAAGCGAAGGAATCGGTCCTCGGGTCCCAACGGAAGACGACGTTGGTCATCAGCTCTCCCGTACGCTTGTCGTAATCGACGATCTCGGAGATGATCTTCGTCCTCCTTATGGGCTTTCGTCCCTTCGTCGTCCTTATCTGGACCATCATCACGTTCATCGCCGGGATCAGTTGCTTGGGGATGTTCATGGGGTCGGTGGTGAGCCGGTGGATGATGCCGGAGATGCTGTCCGCGTGTATGGTGCAGAGGCCTCCGTGCCCTGTCGCGAGGGCCTGGAACAGCGTGTACGCCTCGGCTCCACGTATCTCTCCCACGATGACGTAGTCGGGCCTTTGCCTCATCGCCGCTTCCAAGAGGTCGAAGAGGGTGATGTCCCGCCTCCCTCCGAAGCCCACGCGCGCCACCGATTGGATCCAGTTCTCGTGGGGCAAGTTGAGCTCGGGAGTGTCCTCGATGGTGACGATCTTGAGCCCGGGCTTGATGAACGTCGATATGGCGTTGAGCATGGTCGTCTTGCCCGACGCGGTAGCTCCCGCGATCATGAGGGACTTCTTGTGCTCGACGAGGAACCAGAAGTATGTGGCGACATCGACAGATATGGTCCCGAAGTTCAGGATGTCGATGATGGTGATGGGGTCAGCCCTGAACTTACGTATGGTGAAGGTGGATCCTCCCTTCGTGACCTCCGTCGAATACGTGATGTTGATGCGGCTTCCGTCGGGGAGGGAAGCGTCCACCATGGGCTGGGCGATGGAGATGTGGCGGCCACAAATATACGCGAGTCTCACGACGAAACTGTCGAGCTCCTGCGGGGTCTCGTAGCGCACGTTCGTGGGAATGGACTCGTACTTCCGGTGCCACACGTATATGGGCCTGCCAGGGCCGTCGCAGCTTATGTCCTCGATGTAGGGGTCGCGCATAAAGGGATCGATCTTGCCGTAGTAAAGCATGTCCCGGCACAGATAGTAGAATATCTTGTCGAAGGAGCTAGGGGACACTTTTATCCGGTACTTCTTCACGACGCGTTCCGCTTCCTCGCGCAAGTACTTCTCGGCGAGCTCGTCGGAACCTAGGCTCTTTGGGGGGTACTTGAGCTCCTCCAGGAGAATTTTGACAAGGCGCTCGTAGATTTCCTTCTCGCTGTCCGTGAGCTTGGGCTCCATGACCAAGTACCTTATCTCGTGAGTTTCGGGATCCTCAACTATGGCGGCGTAGGCATAGGGCTCCCTAAGCGGGTAAATCTCGCGGTAAATGAGCTTCTCCTCCCGCTTCGCAACGTCGATTATCCTCACAATAATTTAGCGAACGAGAGAAATAAGATGCTAAACTACACGCATCGCTGTCTCGATGGCGATGCCCCTTTCCTCGATCCCGTAGGCGATGAGCTTGTCAACCTTGTACAGGCCTCTGAGTTTTGGGATCCTCATAGTTCCCTCAAGCCGCGTCCCGCGCTCCCTCCTCTCGAATTCTATTACCCCGTCGCACAGGTGCTTCAGGGCGGTGACGAATTTCCCGTCATGCATCCCCCTTACCAAAATGAGGAAGTGAAGTCCGCCATATTTCCGAACGGCGATTAGGAACATCTCGAGGAGGTCTAGGACTTCCCTCTGCGGGTGGATGAGAAGGAGGTGCGAGAGGGTGTCAACGGTGATCCACCTGCCCTCTTTTAGGCGCGGAAATAGGTGCTTCTTCAGGAGGACGAGGGGGCTCGTGGTGGTGGGTCTCCTCCCCCAACCAGCCCCCGGGGATTCCATGCGGGCCAAAACGTCCTTGAGGCGCTCCGTGTACGCGTCGATGAAAACCCAGCGTCCGTCCTGCTCGAGAGGAGAAAGATCCCACCCGAAGACGGCCATGTCCTCCCTTATGTCGTAGGGAGGGCGTTCCGACGTGAAGTAAGCAACTTGCCCTCCCCTCCTAGCCCGCTCATACATGACCTGCCTTGCGAATATTTCCATGCCCGAGCCCGGATCGCCAAGGAGGAGGATGATGCTCCTATCGGGCAAACCGCCTTCCATCATCTTGTCGAAGGCTTCTATGCCCGTGCTCACGAGCATTGGCATTTCATAAAAGTGAGAAAAAAGGCTTATCTCACTTTACAGATGAGGATTTCCACGCTGAGCAAGGGAGATGCTGGCACGGTTTCAAGATTTTTGCGCAAGATCACGGAAAAAGCGCTGAGGCACGTGTGCGAACATGGCTTGCCCGGCCTCGAAAGGGAAGTCAGGGCGATCGTCGAATACTTGCACTACTCCTGTTTCCTAGCTGGGATTCCGGGCTTGATGAATGGCGTCATTCTGGCGGTGACGAGGGGGAATGTGGCGAGAATCTTCGGTCCTGTCGTGAAAGAAGACGGGGGAACGGGGGAGTCTTTGTTGCGTTGCGCACTCAGCTATTTGAGGGATGTGGGGGCCAAAGGGGCTATGTGCGTCGTCATTCCGGAGGTGACGTGGGGGCAAAGGTTCTACGCGAAGAAGGGGTTCAGCTTTTCCGATTCCTTGGTTCTCCTAGAGCTGAAGGAGCTGGAGAAAGCGGTAGGTCCGGTTCCCATAAAATCCGGGGAAGAAGCGTGCTTCGAGAAGGACGAGGGTTTCTGCGGCTACCGAAGAAGCGACATTCTATCTTCTATGGGTGTTCGCTGTTTCCTCAGCCCCAAGGGGTACGGGATGTTGCGAGAGGAGGATGGGTACGCGGTGCTCGGGCCCGCGGGGTCGGAGGACTTGGGAGATCTGGAAGCCCTAGTGAGGGGGATTTGCCGAAAAGTTAGGGGGAAAGTTTACTGTTACGCTTTTGCGTCTCGAGGCGACGTGATCACGGCGCTCATGAGGGTTGGCTTCGAGGTAATATACCAGATGCCTTGCATGACGAAGGGAGAACGCCGATTGGCTCGGTTTTACGTGCCCGCCGGTCTGTGCCTCTTGTAGCGGAAGTACAAGAAAAGGGCCAAAGCGCAGGCCGCGCCCACCGCTAAGACGATGATCAAGGTCGTGGGGTAAGCCTGTGCTGGTTTAACCCCGGGGAAGACGACCACCACCTCCTTGGAGGACTCGACGGTTATCGAGGAGTTCTTCCACAGGTCTCGGTGCTTCACGCAGAGCTCGTACGTCCCTTTGGGTATCCTGCTCAAAATAGCGATCCCTGTCGAGTTCGTGGTGGAGGACTCGCTGAAATTGCCGCTCTTGAGGAGGACGTAAGCCCCTCCCACGGGGTTCCCTCTTTCCTCTTCCACGCGCACCGTGAGGTAGTAAAGGGCGACTTTGAAGACCACCGAGGTGTTCTCTTGAATCGAAATCGTCGAGGAGAGGACCTTAAAGCTCCGATAATAGCAACTGACCGCGTATTCTCCCGCGGCGGGTAGGATCAGCTCACACCTACCGTCGGAAGCCGTTGAAGCCTTCTCGCTCAACCCGTATTGGAGGTGCTCGAGCAAAACATCCACAGACTCGACGGGGATTTCTAGGTCGTCGACGATTTGAACTTCGAGCGACAGGAACTTCTCGTAAAGGAGGAAGGAGGAAGAGCCGGAGCCCGTCACGCCTGAGCTACTTGAAGCGGAGAAAGAGCACTCGTACCGGCCCAAAATGTCCGTTTTGCAGTAATTGATCTGGAAGACGAACAACACGGAGTAATTGGAACGGGATAGGATCGCTGGGGAGTAGTTGCGGGAAGTCCCGTTAGGGCACCGAAGAGCCGCGGACGTGCCGTCGATATCGTAAGAGCCCAAAGAATCGGTCACGTTCGCACGCACGGTTATCCTGCGTTGATCTTCACGCCAGAGGACGGAAAAGCTGTCCCTTTCCGTTCCGTTCACGTCGCAGAAGCTCACCGAGATCATCACGTAATCGGTCGCGTGGACCTTGAGGAGGGAGGGGTACTCGGGGGAATCGTAGATGACGGAAGCATTCGCGTTGCGGGGAGGCTCCGTTAAGGTGGCGAGGGCGATGCCCACGGCGAGGACGTAGCCCTCGTGGGCTTCGTAGACTTTATCGGCGATGGTGGAAAAGGACATCCGCGCGGGCGTTGTCCCTAGGAGTTGGGGCGTTTGGGTCCACATGGTGACGTTCCACGCCACGTAGCCTTCGTCATCGAAGCATAGGAGAGCCGCTATAACAGTGTAGAAATCTTCGTGGGTCACGTTCACCCAGAAAGTGATGTTAATTTCGCCGCTGATTCTCAAATATCCGCCTAGGACGGGATAAACGGACCAGCCCGTTCCCCCGCCGTAGAACTTCTGACCTTGGTACTCGTAACTCTCGTTCAACGGGAAGGTTTCTTTCCTAGCGGGACCGACGGGCGGGGTCGTGTTGGCGATCAAGCGCCAAGTGATGGACTCCCCGCTCGACTTGTTCGTGTAAACGACTCCTCGCTCGCTGTAGTGGAAGTAGAAGTATGTAAAGGGAACTTCGGCGCTCGCAACAGGGATTTGGCGGATTAGGGGAAGGGGGAGGAGCAGTAGGATTAGCGGGATTAACTTAAGCGGCCTCAAAGAAACTCCTCAAGCTGACCGTTCCGAGTATCTCGTCGAAGTCTATGCCTAGCGGCTCCAAAATTTGGCTGAACATGGTCCTCATGTGCTCCACGTATTTCTCGTCGTCGATCTCGTCGAGGGACTTCACGAGTTCCACGGGCTTTACCCCATCTTTCGTCCTGACCTTGACATAGCGTATGGTGTCCCCGACTCCTAGGGGACGGCCTAAGTGGGATTCGAGCATCTTCGCCGCTTTCACGTGCTGGGGCTCCACTTTGTAGGCGTGGATGTCCTTCCCCAAGACGACCGTGAAGGCGAGTTCCTCGAGGGAGAGTTGCTTGCGCTTCAGGCGGACGTAGTAATCGCGTATGATCTCGAATATCTTGCGCTTCGCTTCCTCGAACTCCTCGGCGCTCTTGACTTGGCTCAGGATCCGCAACACTTGCTGGAAAGCGACTTGGAGAAACTTCGGGGTGTTGCTTTTGCGCCCCACGAGCCCTTTGACATCGACGCTCCCATCCGGGAACACCCCAAAGTAGTTCTTCTTGCGCTCGGAGAAGACGGCGTACCGGTAGACTTTATCGACATCGAGCTCGATTCCGAGCTCCTTCTTCGACCACTCCATGAGGGCTTTCATCTTCTCCTCCGACGGGTTGGCGAGGAAGAGGGAATCTGTGTCGCCGTATATCACCTTCATGCCCATCTCTTGGGCTTTCTTGATCGTTTCCTTGATCGACTTCCTCCCTAGGGCGGTGATGAACTCGGCCAGGGGCAAGCAGTAAAGGGCGAAGTGTTCCGCCCCGAAGACCCCGTATGAGGCGTTTAGAATGACCTTAAGGGAGCTCTGGATCGCTTGATACCAAGCCCTTTGGGCAGAAGGAAGGTCTTTGCGCTTCGACATGGGCTTGTAGTACCTGACGCGCAAGTCGCGCAAGGAGCCTATGAAGAGGGAGGTTATTCCCCGCTTCTTGGTGCAGACCCAACGGCTCACCCCTTCCGCGTGGACCACGTTCTCCATGCACTCCTTGTGGGGGCAGAGGAGGGTTTCGTAGCTCAAGTTCCAGCGCTTCATGATGGACGGGTACAGGCTGGCGAAGTCCAAAACGACGACGTTGAAGTGAATCCCCTTCACGGGGCTGATGACGATGGCTCCCTTGTACTTCTTCCCTTTGGTGACCGGCGCCACCTCCGCCGTCCCTCCCTTCGTTCGGGCGATGTAGTCCTTGCTGGGGATGAGGTAATTCCGCCTGCGGTGCTCGTAGTATAGGGCGCTCTTGATCCACTTCGAGATAGAGTAGCGGCAAACGTCCTCCGGGGGGAGCTTACAGACCCTAGAGATGACGAAGATGAGCTTCAGGACGAGCTTCTCGTCAAAAGTCGCCAGCTTGTACGTGATTTCGGCGTCCCTCAAGCAATACTTGGCGAGCTCCGTGTACGATAGCTCGGAAATGGGCTTTTCCAAGACGACCTTCGATAGGCCCACGAGGCAAGAGCCTAGCTCGTCTAGCGTGACATCCTTGTACTTGTTCCCGAACGCGTAAGTCTGGATGGACTTGTTGAAGAAGAACTTGTAGAGGTCGAGGTGGATGCCGTACGCGAGTTGGGCGCTCGACCTCCCCAGCTTTATGGGGATTTGAGTGGGGGGAATGCCCAAGTTCTCGGCCCGGTGCCTCAAGTACCTCAGGTCGAAGTCGTCCCCGTTGAAGGTGAGGACGATGGGGAAGGAGCACAAAAGCTCGAAAGCCCGCTCGACGAGGGACCTTTCATCGTCGTAGTACTCGATTTCCGCGTCCACTTGCTCGTTCCCGACATCGACCCCCTTGCGGCGGAGGAGGAGGACTTTCTTGACGGAAGAAGAGTAGAAGGAAACGCATATGACCCGGTTCCTAGCCGCCCTCGCGTCGGGGACTTTCGTGGGATACTCCGTCTCGATCTCTATGTCGACGGCGACGGGATCCACGTCGGGTATGGGGCACTCCAAGAGGGCGAGGAGTTGCCTCGAGTATTCGAGCATCTCAGGAGGTTCGTCGGATAGAAGGGACAGCACTCGCTCGACCACTTCCTTTGGAGGCTCGTAGGGGACTTTTTTTATGGATCCGTCGACGACTTCGTACAGCATGCCGGGTATGATGTCGAGGTCGTAGAGGAAGCTGTTGTGGTACTTTATGTCCGCTTCGAAGACTTCGATGCGGTCGCGGATGCTCCCTTTCTTCCCGCCTATCGTTAGGGGGTCTTCGGCGACGATAACCGTCACGTACACGTCTTGGTCCATGATGGGGTCATGCTTCATGACGGTGCGCAATTCCCTGAGGCCCTTTACGTTCCGGAGGCGGGGGTCCCTGTGGAGGTTGTGTATGGACTTGAAGGAGAGGCAATAGGGGTGGTGGTCCGTGCTGTCGACCCAGAGGTACATCTTGCCCGACTTCGGCTCGTAGAGTTTCACGCACGCTTTCTTCCGCTTCCCATCGTAGAAGACGGAGAAGACGTAAGATGGGGGGAGTTGATCGACTACTTCCGGCTCCCACTTGGGCTTCTTGGGAGGCTTCTCCTCGTATTCTTCCATCGGGAAAGACTCGAGCGTTATGGGCTTGGGTTCCTCTTTCTTTTGAGTGGAAACGCTCGTTTCAGCCTCTTCTTCCTCCGCTTCGAAATCGGTAAGACGCTTCGTTTTCACCTTCTCATTTCTTTACCCCCGCCTGTTAATGAGTTTGTGAGGCGACAGCCACTCCTCATCGCCGTGAGGGCTCTGGAGCTCGTGGATGTCCAGAAGATGAGTTGCAAGCTCGCCATGTCCATCGCCCTCAAGGAAATAGAGCACTCCTTGAGGGACGTGAAGAAAGCCCAAGAAGTCGCTTTCGAGGTTCAGAGAAGGCTAAACAGGATAGACAGAGTACTCGAGCGGGCGGGTTGCCCGCCTAGCGAGCTATCGCCCTACACGAGGAACTTGTTGAGGGCGCTCGTTTTCCTCATGAAAGTCAAGGGAGAGGGCGTGAAACAGGCCATAGAGTCGGGGAGGAAGGTCGTGGGGTGGAAGAAGCTCATGTCCCTCGAGCCTTTCCTAGCGAGGGCTTATTGGGAAGAGCCTCCGGAGCCTACGGAAGACGAGGAAAGGCTCTCCCTTCGCTACTGCGTCCCGAGGTGGCTCGTGAAATATTGCATTAAAGTCTTCGGGAGGCCCTTCGCCCTGAGGTTGCTTCGAAGCATGTTATGGAAGGGGAGGACTTACGTGCGTGTGAACACGCTGAAAGCCGACGAGAGGAGGGTCGTGAAGATTCTGGAGGAAAGGGGCTTCAAGCTAATGAAGGATCCCGATGTCCCCCACTTGTACAGGCTCGACGAAGCGCCTAGGCCCGTAGTAGCGACCGACCTCTACAGGATGGGGCTCATACAGCCGGGGGATAAGGCATCGCACGTGGCCGTATTGTTGGCGAGCCCAGAGCCCGGGGAGGAGGTCCTCGACATGTGCGCGGCTCCCGGCATGAAGACCAGCTACTTGGCCCAGCTCATGGGCAACGAGGGGAAAATTGTGTCCGTCGACTACTCCTTCAGGAGGATCCTCGTATGGAGGAGGAACGTCGCCAGATTGGGCGTCGGCATAGCGCAACCCGTCGTTGGCGATGCCCTCAACCCCTGCCTCAAAGGGGAGTTCGACCTCGTCGTCCTCGACCCTCCCTGTAGCGGGACGGGATCCATGCACCGAGACCCCGCGAGGAAGTGGCAGTTGAGGGAGGCGGATGTGTTCAAAATAGCCCGAGTTCAAACGAAGATGCTGAAGGAGTGTGCGAAGTACGTCAAAAGGGGTGGCAGGTTGCTTTACTCGACCTGTAGCATAACGAGGGAGGAGAACGAGCTGGTCGTTCGCGATTTCTTACGGGAGAACCCCGACTTCTCCCTGAGGCGCTTGGACTTCCCGAAAGCCATGCGGGGGTTGGACGGCCTAGAGGAGTGCGTGAGGCTTTACCCGCACGTGCACGAAACCGATGGCTTCTTCATCGCCCTCCTAGAGAAATCCTAAACTGCCGGCGGGACACTTAAGAGTGGAACCCGTCGTCACGGAGAAGCTCACGAAAATATATCCCGGTAGCCCCTTTGCCCTATCTAGGAAGCGAAGGGAGCCCAAGCTCGCCTTGAAGGATGTGAGCATCAGGGTGGAGAAAGGGGAGATATTCGGGCTTTTGGGGCCCAATGGAGCGGGCAAGACCACCCTCGTTAGGATTCTCACGACGGCTGTTTTGCCCACGAGCGGGAAGGCGTACGTTTGTGGTTTCGACGTGGTGAAGGAGGCGAAGGAAGTTAGGAAGAGGATTAACACGACGCCCGAAGGGGAGAGGAGCCTCTACTGGAGGCTCACGGGGGAGGAAAATCTCCTCTTCTTCGCGGGAATCTACGGCATGAGCAGGAGAGACGGGAAGCGCAGGGCGAGGGAACTCCTCCGATGGGTGGGTCTGTATGAGGACAGGGACCGCCTCGTCGAGACATACTCGAGGGGGATGAGGCAAAAGCTCATGATAGCGAAGGCCCTCATCAACGACCCGGAAGTGCTGTTCCTTGACGAGCCCACCCTAGGCCTTGATCCGCGCTCTGCGTTGGAGATCCGCGCCCTCGTGAAGCAGTTGCCCAAAGAGGGGAAGACGATCTTCTACACGACGCACTACATGATGGAGGCGGAAGAGGTCTGCGACAGGGTCGCGATCATCGACCAAGGGAGGATCATCGCTTGCGACACGCCCGAGAACCTGAAGCGGAGCGTGGGGAAGCGCACGGTTAGGTTGCTCGTGAAGGATTTGCCTTCCCGGGGGTTGGAGAACCTAGGGCTGAAAATGCACGTGAGGCCCACGGAGAAAGGGCAAGAAGTGCTCGTCGAGCTTGGGAAGGGCGATAATCCCGCCGAAGTGTTCAACGAGTTGGCCAAAATGGGAGCACGTATCGTAGAGTTCGAAGTGAGGGAGCCCACCCTAGAAGACGTATTCCTCGCCCTAACGGGTAAGAGAATTGGGGATTAAGGAGCAAGGAAGGGCGGTTCTCGCGACCGCTTGGAAGGAAATAAGGGAGGGACTCAGGTACCCCCTCTCGCTCATATTCAGCGGCGCAACTATCTTCGCCTTCTCCATGCTAGGTGAGCTCTTCGGCTTCCTAGCGGGGACGAGGCATTCCGCCATTTTGCTGGAGCTCACCGGGATCTCCGATGTCGTCGCCTACATGGCTATGGGGCTCTTCGTGTGGGTATACATGGCGATCGTCATCAGCGACTTAGGCTGGGGGATCATGCATGAGCGTTTAAGGGGGACCCTCGAGCAGATATTCATCTCCCCCATGAGCCGCTTCTCGTACTTCCTAGGCAAAATCATCAACGACATGTTCTTCGCGTGCGTGTTCATCCTCCCCGTGGCGGCGGTAATCATCTACATCGAGGGAATAAGCCTCTCCGTGAACTGGGGGGCTTTTGCGGTCGTCCTACTCGTAGCTACGGTGAGCTTCTTCGGCTTCGGGTTCATGCTCGCCGCCCTAGTCCTCATCGCGAGGAGGGTTGGGCAACTCTTTTCCTTCCTCCAGATGATGATGTTAGGCCTGTGTGACGTCCTCATCCCCATAGAAAGCTTCCCCTTATGGCTGAGGATTATCGCGATGTGTATACCGCTCACTTTCGCCTCTAGGCTCATCAGGAAAACTTGCCTCTTAGGGTTGCCCCTCTCCGCCCCCTCGGTGATGGGAGACCTCCTCGCCCTCGTCGTCGAGAGCGCGGTCTACCTCGTGGTCGGGGTCCTCATCTACAGGAAAGCGGAAGACTGGGCGAGGTACGCGGGAACCTTAAGGGCGTACTAAAAAGCTAAGAAGATCTAAGAAAGCTTCTGGCCGCAGTAGGGACAGAATGTCAAGCCAGCGGGCAGTTTCGCCTTGCATTTGGGACACGTGTTCGCTTCGGCTGTCGCTTCGGCAGTCGCCGCTCCCTTCGGGCCCGACTTCCTGCGTTTCTTCATGAATAGGAAGAACGCGAGTCCAGCTCCTACAGCCGCCGCCACGAGCAACCAGTAGATGGGGAAGCGAGCCTCGGCGCCTTCAGAGGGCTTCGTTTCCTGAGTGGTCGTTTCTTCCTCGGAAGGCTTGGTAGGCTGTCCCGTCACGGGGGCCGCAGAAGGCGGTTTGAGCGTTATCGAAACGGTTTCGTCGGATTGCAGATACGTGGAGTTCTCGATCATGATCCCCGAGTAGTGAACGGATACTACGTACTGACCGCTCTTCAGGAGGGCAATGCATTCCCCGCTCGCGTTGGTGGAAAGTTCCGCAACTATTCGGCTCGTCAAGTAATCGATGATCCGCACCTCAGCCCCCTCGATGGCGGAGCCGTTCTCCCATCCCACTCGCACTTTAAGGAAGTAGAAGGGCAGTCGCACTTCGTAGGTCGTGGAACGGTCTAGGTGCACGTAAATGGGAGTTTGAACGCCGCGGTAGCTAGCATAGCCAGCGTAGCCGTAGCCAGCGGGCAACCAACCAACGTGGCAGAGCCCATCGCTACCCGTGGAAGATTCGAAGGAGAACGTGCCCACCTCGCTGAATAGGGAGACGTGGGCGCCCTCGATGGGATGTCCGCTACCCGTCAGCACTTTAATGTCGAGGCGGCGCATGTCGCAGAGGACATCGATGGTCGATGGTCCGGTCACCCTCGCTTCTCCCGAGGCCACGAGCATGCCCGCGTAAGAGGCGTTGAGGGAGTAAGAGCCCCAGGGGACTTCTAGCTGAGCTGTGCCTCCATCGCCTGTTGTACAAGAAAGGCCCGATAAGTTCCACCGCACGTCTACGCCCCCCACGGGATCTCCGGTTTCTCCGATAAACGTACGCACCCGTACTAGCGACACGTTGCAGGTTATCTGGAGCGAGCCATCGGAGGTTATGCAAACGGTTTCGCTAGCTACCTTTACGCCTAGGTAGTACGCCTCGGCGTCGTACGTCCCGTTCACGATGGTTACGGTGTTGCCGCTAAGAACCGAGTAGAGGGGGGCTCCGTGCCAGTAGAGGGTGACATTTCCGCCTATCTCGTTGCCCTCACTGTCGAGGGTGATGATGGTCACCGAGTGTTCAGGGAGGCGGACGAGCTCGAAGGACTTCGTGTAGGAAACCGTGTAGCCCGAAGCGTCGTAAACAGTGACCGTGACGTTATACCGGCCTTCAGGGTAATTGGGGGTCCAAGTGAAATCATAAGCGAAGTATTTGAAAGGCCAGTTGTCCCCGCCTTTCACATCAATTATGGTCTCGGTCATGTTCTCGAGGACCATGGTTCCGTTGGGGAAGGTTATTTGAACGGTCGCATAATCCAGATCCCAGCCACCAAAAGCGTCGCAAGCATTTACAAGAACACGTAGACACCTAGCTTGCTCGGGCCAGTTAAGAGCAAATTTATTGGCGGGTGTCCCGGAAAAATCGAGAAAGTCGAAGTTCGTCAAATTGAAATGGTTAATGCAAGTGAGGTTGAAATGAGCGGGATGTTCAGGACTACCGAAATATGTCCATATGGTCCAGTTAAACCAATCATCTTCAATTTCGGTGAAGTTGGAAGGATCCGTCGCGTTCGCCCTCGGCCAAACATCCATTTCTTTGAATTGTTGCGAGAAAAGATCCAAATCGTCGATATGCTCGAGGGAGTCAGCTTCCGTATAAGTGAAGAGGAGGCTCATGCTGAGGAGGTGACCAGCGGGTATTACGTAATACCCACCCGTCCCATTGTTTATGGGGACATCGGCTATCCAC
>CAYNNH010000020.1:0-15087 GCA_964398605.1 uncultured Nitrososphaerota archaeon
GGATCCAAGGCACCCCTAGGTACGCGGGCAAGGTAGGCTTTAGGCCTAGGCGAGTAATGCCGGAAATACGGGTTATTAACGTGGGAGACCTTGAGTTCTTGCCAATAGAAGGTGATTTCGTCGATTTAGAAGCGTTGGGGTATCACAAGCTTCTGGGGAAAGGAGTTTTGCGCCGTCCGCTCAAGATAAGAGTTCGCTCTTGGTCTAGGAAAGCCGAGGAGAAGGTAAAAGAAGCAGGAGGAGAATTAATTAAGGTGCCGTAGATGCCGGGAAAATTCCTCGAGGCGATGCGCCCTATCTCGAAGATACTCCCAGAAGTTGCCCCTCCAAAGCGTAGGGTAACCCTTACGGAGAAAATATTCTGGACGATGCTCGTCCTCGTCGTTTACCTCGTCATGTGCCAAGTCCCGCTCTACGGAATCCAAACGCCGCAAGGCACGGATCCATTCTTCTACATGCGCGTCATATTCGCTTCCACGCGAGGCTCGTTAATGGAGTTCGGGATAGGTCCCATAGTCACCGCTGGCCTCATCCTGCAACTCCTCGCGGGGGCGAAGATCATAGAAGTTGACCTCACCAACCCCGAGGACAGGGCTCTGTTCACGAGCGCCAGCAAGTTCCTAGCGATCATCATGACAGCTGTCCAAGCATCGGCATTCCTCTTGGGAGGTTGGTATGGCCGCCTGAGCCCTCAGGTTTCCATCATCGTTTTCCTTCAATTGTTCATAGCGGGCATTATCGTCATCCTCCTAGACGAGCTCGTTCAGAAAGGCTGGGGGCTTGGGAGCGGCATAAGCATATTTATCGCCGCTGGAGTTGCCCAAGCCATCATGTGGAGGTGCTTTTCCCCTATCCCCATGCAGGACGGCAAGTACTTAGGGGCGCTGATAGCGTTCGCTCAAGGGCTTGCCGCGAACGAAGGGTGGGCGGCTTTCAGGAGGACGGGTGGACTTCCCGACATGATTGGCTTCACGACGACGATGGTCGTCCTCCTTATCATCATATACCTCGAAGGCGTTCGCGTCGAGATACCCATTTCGCACGCCACCTACCGGGGCTTCTCCGCGAAATATCCCGTGAAGTTGCTCTACGTCTCCAACATCCCCGTCATATTTGCCGCATCCCTTTACGCCAACATATCCTTCTTCTCCCAGTTGCTCTGGAGCCGATATAACAGCAACAACTCGAATTTCTGGCTCAACCTCATCGCCCAATTCAAGACGACCGAAGAAGGAACCCAGCCCGTTGGGGGCATCGTCTACTACATGATCCCCCCGCGCACCATAGATGCCATTTTCCAAGACCCGTTGCGCATGGTCGTTTACGTGGCCCTCTTCACGTTGATCTGCGTAGTTTTCGCGAAAGTGTGGGTGGAATTGGGAGGGATGGATCCGGACACGGTCGCCGAACAGTTGGTGAGCTCTGGAATGCAGATACATGGCTGGAGGCGTTCCAAGAAGGCGATCGCCGTGATCTTGCGCAAGTACATACCGACCGTCACGGTATTGGGCGGAATAATCGTAGGTCTCATTGCCTCCATAGCGGACTGGCTCGGGTGCTTCGGCTCCGGCATGGGAATCCTCCTCATGGTCGATATCTTCTACCAGTACTACCAGCTCCTCCTCCAAGAGCGGGCCCTTGAAGCCTACCCGTCCCTAGCGAAGCTCCTAGGCAGGCGTTGAAGACGATAATCATCGCCGGCTTACCTGGGGTCGGGAAGACCACCGTTCTGAAAGAGCTGGTTTCCCTAGCGGAGGCTGAAGGGCTCAGGTTGAACGTGGTGAATTACGGCACGGTGATGTTGGAGCTCGCCCGAGAGAGGGGGATCTCCCTCCAGCGGGATCAAATAAGGAAGAGTTCCATCGAACTCCAGAAAGAACTCCAAAGGAAGGCAGCGGAAAAAATCAGGAAAATTGCCGAGCAGAGCGAGGTCCTACTCGTTGATACCCATATGATCGTGAGAACGGGGGCGGGTTACCTCCCCGGGATTCCGGAGCACGTATTAAACATCCTCTCCCCGGATGCCATCATGCTGATCGAAGCATCACCAGACGAAATCGCCTACCGAAGGGAAAAGGACAAGTCGAGGGCTAGGGACAAGGTTTTGATCGAGGACATTTCCCGTGAATTGGAGATCTCCCGCAACATGGCGTCCCATTGCGCTTGCAAGTTGGGCGTTCCCGTTTTCATCGTCAAGAATCCGCACGGCAAAGTGAGGGAAACCGCCCAACGATTGCTCCAAGCCATAAAGAACGTATGAATCTACTGGTAATTCCCTACTCGACCCTGTTCATTTTCCTCGTTTCCTCATTGATGTCCTTGTTGTCCGCTCTCCTGAGCCGGAGGGTGATCGACGTGGCCGCCCTGAGGGCTCTATCCGAGAAGAGGAAGGAACTCATGCGCCTCATGAAAGAGGCAAAATCGCAGAAGAGCGAGAAAGCGAGGCAAAAAGCCCTCGCAAAGCTAAAACGTAAACAGCTCGCTTTGCAGAGGATTCAAATGGCCATCATGGCCCAGCAGATGAAGGTGTGGCTCATATTGCTCGTCTTCTTCTGGCTCATCTTCATGTTCCTCAACAACATGTACCGCGGAGTGATCGTCGCCCACTCTCCCATACCCATTCCCTTCTTCGGCTACGAGCTCAACTTCTTGGGCTGGTACATCGTGTGCTCCTTCTGGACCGGAACACTAATAATGAGGTTGGCGGGCATCTACATGGAGTAATGCCCCGACCAGCTCTTCGATCGCGGAGCCTGAGGAGGGTGGTGGTGAAGCTACCAGGGGGTGATGTTACGATACACTACGAGCGTAGGAGGCCCGGCCCGGCGAGGTGCGCGATATGCCACGCCGTGCTCGGCGGGGTTCCCCGCCTTAGGCCTTCTCAGCTGAGGAAACTGCCGAAGAGCAGTCGGAGGCCCGAAAGACCTTATGGAGGCTATCTTTGCCACCGCTGTTTGGCGAAACTCCTCAAGGCGGCCGCTAGGGAAATATCCTAAACCGGTTGCTGATTTTGTGACGGAGCGGATAGTTATCGCCATTAGCGGGCAACACGGCTCGGGCAAGACTACTTATGCGAAGGCCGTCGCTAGAGAACTCGGCCTGAGGTACGTTTCGGCGGGAGACTTTTTCAGAGAGATCGCAAAGGAGAGGGGAATGTCCTTGGAGGAATTAAACAAACTGGCGGAGAGGAGCGATGAACTGGATAGAATGATCGACGAACGGACGAAGAAAGAAGCGAAGAAAGGAGGAGTCGTCCTAGACGGATTGTTGGCGGCTTGGATGGCGGGGGACCTCGCGGATGTTAAAATATACGTCAAGGCTTCCGACGAGGAGAGGTACCGTCGTCTCGCAAAGAGAGACGGCCTTTCTTTCGAAGAAGCCAAAAGACAAACGAAAATTCGGGAAGAATCGGAACGAAGGCGCTTTAAAGAATACTACGGCATAGACATCGACGACCTCTCCATCTACGACCTCGTGATAGACAGCACTCGCCTCTCGAAGGAGGCGTGCGTAAAAATCATCTTGGATTTCATCGAAGGTCTGAGGTGGGAACATGGCCATAAGCATAGGTAGGATATGCGTCAAAACGGCTGGGAGGGAAGCGGGGAGGAAGTGCGTGGTGGTGGATAGGATAAGCGACTACCTCGTCCTCGTCACGGGCCCGAAGGAGCTCACGGGCGTTAGGAGGCGTAGGTGCAACATTGCCCATCTCGAGCCCACGAAGTACAAGATCGACATAAAACGGGGCGCCAGCGACAAAGCTGTGCTCGCCGCTTTGAAGAGGAAGAAACTCATCGAATTCATGAAGGAGCGGGTGAAAATCCGTGTATAGGCCGCCTTGGAAAATAAAACGGGAAATTTTGGTGAAGAGCGAGGCGGAATCCGTTCCATTGTTCGGATCGGATCCCTGGAAGCGCCCCATCGAGGAATATATCCACTACGGCATCGTGAACCTCGATAAGCCTGCTGGCCCAACGAGCCACCAGGTTGCGGCCATGGTTCGCGACATACTCCACCTCTCCCGCGTGGGCCACGGGGGGACCCTAGGGGCTGGGGAAATCCCCCCGTAACGGGCGTCCTCCCCATTACCTTAGAGGAATCGAGGAAAATCGCCCGCGTCCTCCTGATGGGGGGCAAGGAGTACGTGGGCATCATGAGGTTGCACGGGGACGTGAGCGAGGACAGATTGAAGGAGGTCATGCAGGAATTCGTCGGCCCTCAGTACCAGAGACCCCCCTTGCGTAGCTCGGTCAAGCGCTCCCTCCGCGTGAAAATGGTCTACTACTTCGAGCTCCTAGAGCTGGAAGGGCGAAACGCCCTCTTCCGCATAGGGTGCGAAGCTGGCACGTACGTGAGGAAAATATGCCACGATGTGGGGGAGGCCTTGGGCTGCGGAGCCCACATGAGGGAACTGAGGCGCACGAGGGTCGGTCCCTTGACGGAGCAAGAAGCCGTAACGCTTCAAGACCTAGCCGATGCTTACGCGATATGGCAGGAAACGGGCGACGAAACGTACCTCAGGAAGTGCATCCTTCCCTTGGAAGCTGCCCTTGCCGCGGTGCCCAAAGTCTTCATAAGGGATACGGCGGTCGACGCCATATGCCACGGGGCGTCCCTCGCGATCCCGGGAGTGGTTAAGTTGGAAGCGGGCATAAAGAAGGGGGATTTGGTCGCCGTAATGACGCTCAAGGGGGAAGCCGTCGCCTTAGGGGTAGCTCAGATGTCCTCCGAGGAAATGATGGAAGCTGAGAGCGGTATAGCCGTTAAAACGGACAGGGTGATCATGAAGCCCGGGACCTACCCGAGCTACTGGAAGCGTAGGTCAAGTTAATATAGTATTATCGTCTCCCATAATGATTATGACCGAGGAAATAATTGGGAGATTGAAAGAAATATATGCGGAGCACGGCGCCACTCCGCCCTCTGAGCCTATTGTATCACTCATGAATGAAGTTGGGAAAGATAACCTGCTCCTAGCCTTGCTAGAATTCCCCTCGGAAACCGAGGAAGAACGCATGTTCGTGACTAGAGTGAAGGACATCATTAAGGGCGCCTTAGTCACCAAAGAAGAAGAAAAAAGAGTAGAAAAACCTCCTGAAAAACCTCCCGAAGCCGCTGGCGTAATAAGGCTGAAAATAGCCGCTAGCGGAAGAGGGGCCGTCTTTAAACTCAAAAGAGCATTCTGGGCTGCAGTATCCAAAGAAAAGAGGGATGCAGAACGTTCTGGTCAATATTGGAAGGAATTTGCAGGCAAGATAGTCCAGAAGTTGAACGAGGAAGGGGCTTCTGACAAACCCGTTCGCATTGTTCTTCATTACAACATAGTTGAAAACGCCATTCGCCCCGTAAGAGCTGATATCGAGGTTTACGAGAAAGTCAAGGAGTTTACCGTCGAATAGCGTTAAGATTTTATCCCTCTGAACATCTATTCAATGCCGGGGTGGCGGAGTGGCCAACGCGTTGGCCTGGAGTAGTCTGGAAAGCCAATGGGGCCTCGCGCCCCGCGTGGGTTCGAATCCCACCCCCGGCGCTCCAAAACTCATAAGGTCTTCTTTCTGTCTGAGTTGAGGGCCGGTAGTTCAGGTGGTAGAACGTCCGGCTTACACCCGGAAGGTCGGCGGTTCGAGTCCGCCCCGGCCCACTTGAGGAAGATGGCGTTCCTAGTCGTAATCCTGCTCTTACCGCTAGTGCAACCCTTGGCCCTCGCCCTTCCGCCCAGAAGCTTCCAACCTCCCCCGGATGTGTGGCTAACGTACCACGATTACGGGAATTTGACAGCGGAACTAAGGACGCTCAACCAAACGCATCCCGATCTGCTACGAGTTTTTTCCATAGGCAAAAGTGTGGAGGGGCGAGATTTATGGCTCTGCGAAATAACCAACCGCTCCATAACCACGACCAAGCGGGCCCTCTGGATCGACGGAGGGATGCACGGGGATGAGGTCATAGGGGTTGAGTGCGCCCTGCACATGGTTCACTTCTTCTTGGAGAAAACAAGCAACGACACGGTGAAGCGCATGCTTCAGGAGGCAGTGATTTACGTGCTCTGCATGGTGAACCCCGATGGCGTCGAAAGGGCGAAGAACGCCACCTACTATGCGGATGCTCGCAAGAACGCCCACGGAGTTGACCTCAATAGGAACTTTGCTTGGTATTGGGAAAAGGGGGACGACGACCCATCAAGTCCCGTTTTCCGCGGCCCTGCGCCTTTTAGCGAACCAGAAACCAGAGCCATTAGGAATTTCGTACTCAACTTGACGGACCAGCTCGTTTTCTACATGAACTACCACTCGGGAACGGAGGCAGTCATTCACCCGTGGGGATATCCCCCGGAAGACGGAATATTGCCCGAGGAATCCATGTACCGATCCTTCTGGGAATACGTGGCGGATTGGGGTTATGATTATGGGGACACCTCGCAAACGGTCGGATACTACGCGCCTGGAACCGCTTTAGACTGGTTCTACGCGAATTATACGGCCGAAGCGAGCTGGGTTAATGGGACATGGCTTTCCCCGATATCCTTCGCCTTCGAGGTTTACAGGGGCTCGGAGTGGGAGAATTGGTGGGACTACTTCAATCCTCCTCCCGAGCTAGTGAGATACTACGCGAATAAGGCGGGCAACGTGACCTTATACCTCATGGAACGGGCCCTTGAGTGGTCAAATGTGGACGTTGAGGTTCGCATACCGTCGACCGTCGAATTATGTAAATCCCTCACCATTTCGCTAAACATCAACAATTTGGGCAGGAGAAACTTGACAAGCGCTGAGGCTTGGATTCGAGTAGACCGAGATGTGCGTTTGCGAACTCAAAACTTTACTTCGTTGGGAACCATCTACGGGAAGGCCACGGGCTTCTCCCCCGATAGGGCGACCTTAACTTGGGAGGTCATCCCTTTGAAGCTGGGAACGATGAAGGTCGAAGTACGCCTATCGAGTAGCTTCGATTCCCTCCACTTGCTGGGCGAAGTTCGTTTCTGTTTCTACGTACTTGTTTACGGGTTTGACATCTATCCGCCCAATTTAACGATACTCGCCCCGGCGAACCACAGCTACTTGAATCAAAGCTACGTGTGCTTCAGGTGGGAAGGCTACGACATCGGCACGGAGATCGACCACTACGAGGTGTCACTCGACGGCTCTCCCTATCAAGATGTTGGCAAGTCGACGGAATACGCCCAAATTTTGGACGACGGTCCCCATAACTTCACCGTGCGGGCGAAAGATCAAGCTGACAATTGGTCTAACGCGACGGTTTACGTGACGGTGGACACGAAACCTCCCGCCTTGCAAATATTATCGCCGAGCAACGCTTCCGTGTTCACGGATCCCACGGTCGCTTTCTCTTGGAGCGGCTACGATGAGAACGGGCTCAGGGGCTACTGGGTTTACTTAGATGGCTCTCTCCTGAGCGTAACGAATGATACCTCGCTAACGCTATCCTTGAGCGCTGGTAGACACGAATTCCTCGTGGTCACGGAAGACCCAGCTTACAACGTCCGCCGTTGCTCGGTGTGGTTTTACGTGGATCTTTCCCCGCCTGAAATAATCCCCTACCAGCCTCCCAACGGTAGCTACTGCAAAGAACTAACGGTCAACTGGATGACGAAGGACGATTGCAAGGTCGTTGATATCCAAGTGAGCCTTGACGGAAGACCTTGGGAGGACTTGGGCTACGCGCATCGGTACTCGGCAGAAGTCGGGGAGGGCCCGCACGTACTTTGGGTACGCGCGTGGGATGTGGCCAACAGATGCTGGGAGGGGAAGTTCGTGTTTTACGTGGATAGAACTCCCCCAGTAATCGTGGTAAGCCCAAGGGGAGGCTTGTATGAAGGCAAAGTAGTCGTCAGCGTGTCCTGTTGGGACGCTCTATCGGGCTTGTTGAGCGTGGAGATTTACGTGAACGGTTCCTTAGTTCCAAGCAACACGTTCCGCCTCGTCGGAGGAACTTACGTCGTGCGGATAAAAGCCGTAGACATGGCTGGGAATTCTGCTACCGTTGAATACGTGTACGTGGTTTCCCGGCCCCGTCCAAGCGTTCCGATCCCCCCTCCTCCCATTTGGCCAATTATGTTGGTCACGGTATTCGTCCTAGCTGGGGCTGTTCTTCTTAGGAAGTTTCACAAAAAGCCCTAATTACTCGTATTCTTTTTTCAAAAGTCTTTCCAGCCTGGATATGCGTTCTTCGATGTCGTCTAAGCGATCTAGTATCTCCCTTAAGGCTTCCGTTATCCTGCCCAGCTCCACCATCCTTCCCACGTGGAAAACTAAGCGGCAATCCCCCGAGACCTTGCTTCTTTCTTCTTTCTTTTTTGTTATGTAATCACCTCCTGTTCAGGATAGACGACGACCCCTTGCCTAGAGATCTCTAATGGCATAACTCTTTTGCTGTGGTTTGTGAAGCGCATCTTACGAACAGTCAACCAACGCAGGTAGCTCCCCCTTATGCGCTCGTAACCCAACAAGATGACCCCGTCGCATATGTACTCCTCGAAACCGTATTGACTGAGCTCAGTCGATCCTTCCCTCACGCAAGAGAGGAGAAGTGAGGTGATTCCCCATCTCTTTAAGTTGCAGACAAGCCTGAAGAAATCCCTCCTCGCCGACACGGTTGTTTTATACCGATGGATGATCGCGGTAACGGAATCAAGGACGAGCCTCTTAACGCCCATCGATTCCCTCTTCTCCCGTATAACATCCAGCAGGGCGTCCATGTCGAACCACCCTCCTTTTTTCGCGAAAGTGGGGGCATCGGGATCGCTAAAGTCGAGTATTTGGAACTTGTCCCCGGCCACGGAAAGATCGAGGTCTAAAGCCGCCGCAGCCGCTTTTATGTTCTCCGCAGGCTCTTCGACGGTTATGTAAAAAGCAGGCTCATCGTACAAAACCGCCCCTAGGAAAGCGAAGTGCAACGCCAATATGGTTTTCCCCGAGCCCGCGGGACCGGTGAGCAAGATAACGGATCCTTCCGGAAAGCCCCCTTCGATGGCTTCATCGAGCCCTTTTATGCAGCTCTTAACTCTCCTTATTTGCCCCATTCTAGAGTTTAGCTCCCCCGCTATAATTGTCTAATTTGGCCTCAACGACCATGAGTTCCTCGAAAAAGTACCTCTTTTTGGCTTTTACTTTGTATGAGAAACCAGCTTCTTTCAATTTGAAAAAAATTATTTCAGGTTTGCTCAGCGACGAACACACGAATAGTAATTTACCGCCTTTTTTCAGTCTAGAACGCGCAAATCTTATCAAATCGGCGATGAACTCCCACCCTTCTTTCCCTCCTGTCCATCTCACGTCCCTGTCCTTATCTTCAGGCAGGTAAGGCGGGTTGCACACGATGCAATCAAATAAGCGCTTTTGCGCTATGCAACTTCTAAAATCTCCGCATATTAACGCTATATCCGCCCCAATCTTTTCAAAATTAGCCTTAGCCGTTTTCACGGCCTTAATGGAAATATCTATCGCGATGACCCTACCTTCTAGCTCGTAAGCGCGAATCGCCAGTATGCCCGTCCCCGTCCCCACATCGAGAACTATCGCTCCTTTCGGTATGTCCAAGTTGTCCGCTAGCAGAAAGCTGTCTTCCGAGGGCTCGTAGACCCCCACTTCGTATTACACAAATGAATTTAAGCCGTAGGGGTAAGCTCCCGTTGAGCGAGGAAGCAATAGAGTCCGTATTGGAGCGGATAAAGCGGCGGGGCGTGAAGATCATCTGGCTCATATTCGCGGACTTAACGGGGAGGTTGAGGGGCTTGGCCATACCTGCGGAGAGGGCCGAAGACGCCCTCCGTCAGGGGTATGGAATTGACGCATTTTCCGTAGGTCTCGCGGATATCCAAGAAAGCGACGCGGTGGTGTTTCCCGATCCTTCTACCTTCCACATAATCCCTTGGGCTCCCCATAGCGCGATTTTCATATGCGACGTGAAGTTCCCGGGCAAACCTGCCCGCGACTTTTACCCGAGGGCTATGCTCAGGGCACTCGAGGAGGAATACCGGTCTAAGGGGTATGAGTTCGCGGTTGCCCTAGAAACGGAATTTTTCTGCGTAAGGCTCCAATCTTCCAATAAACCCGTTCCGTTCGACTCCGGAGAGTATTGCGACCTTCCGCCCGCCGATCGATCTTACCCCATCAAGGAGAAGTTGCTGGAAGCCTTTTCGTCCATGGGCCTTTCCCCCTACAAGCACCACCACGAATGCGGAATGGGGCAACACGAGTTGACCTTCCGCGCATCTTATCCCGTCGAAACGGGGGACAATACTCTTCTCTTCAAGTTCACGTGCAAGCTCGCCTCTGAAGGAGATCAGCTCATCACCTTCATGCCCAAGCCCTTTGCGGGCATAGCGGGCAACG
Organism: uncultured Nitrososphaerota archaeon; assembly: GCA_964398605.1. Taxonomy (GTDB): domain Archaea; phylum Thermoproteota; class CAYNNH01; order CAYNNH01; family CAYNNH01; genus CAYNNH01. The sequence goes on from CAYNNH010000020.1 coordinate 10,353, forward strand.
GCATGCACATGCATTTGAGCGTCTTTGACAGAAAAGGACGCAACTTGTTCTTCGACCCTGAGGGCGAGAACGGGCTCTCAGAGTTCGGAAGAAAATTCATCGCCGGGATCCTAGAGCACGCCCCTGCCCTATCGGCCATCGTATCCTCCACGGTCAACTCGTACAAGCGCCTCGTTCCTGATCTCGAAGCTCCAACAGTCATTTGCTGGGGTTTCGGGAATCGCTCCGCCCTCGTGAGGGTGCCTACTTACCACGTCGACTGGCCAGAAGAAATTCGGCGCGAAACTACCCATCTCGAGTACCGTCAACCCGATCCTGCGTGCAATCCCTATCTTGCCGTGGCGGCCGTCATAGCGGCGGGCATGGACGGCGTGGAAAGAGGGATGAACCCTCCTGAGCCCGTCCGCGAAAACGTCTATCAGATCCCCGACGAAGAGTTGAGGCGAAGGGGGATAAGGAAGATTCCGTCTACCCTCGCGGAGGCTTTGGACGCCCTCCGAAAGAATCCGGTAGTCTGTAAGGTGCTCGGTAAGCAAAGGGACCGCTACTTCTCAATCAAAGAGAAGGAATGGAGCGAGTACTTCCATCTCTACCCCCGATGGGATCCGACGTACATAACCGATTGGGAATACAGTCGATACCTTCTTTTCGCCTAGCTCACCACCAGTACCAGAGCCACCAGTACCAGGGCCACCAGTACGCGAAGAGGGACCACGGCATCAGGTAAGACCAGTAAGCCCAAGGCAAGAGCCAGTAACCGTACCAAGTTCCCGGGAATAGCCAAGGCCACCAGTACCCGAGGCCTACCATCGGAGGCCAGTAGCCATATCCAGGTCCCGTAAGCCCGTAAGCCCCACCTTCCTTCGGCGTGAACATGGGACAAGCCGGTCCCTCCGGGTCGACCTCTACCCCAAAGCGGGTGCACTTTCCGTCCTTGAACATAGCGCAATCCTTATGCTTCGGATAGGAGGCGTACATCTCTTTTAATGTGCTTATGCACATATAAGTCTAACCAGCGGATGGAAAGAGCGAGGGCTAGCAGAGCGAGCTCGAGGGCAAAGCCATAGGTGTGGACATAAAAGGAAATCCAAGCCCATCCGTGCAGGTCGCTCGGGCAGAGGGAGAACTTCTGGTAGCTCAAAGGGAAAAGCCACATTATCCCGTCCTCCGGGACGACGGAATCGCAGAGCAAGTGAAGGAGGCTTTCCCCCGTTACCAAACAGCCGAGCTTCTTCGAGTAGATGACTACTAGGAGCCCTAGAAGGACGTGGAAGAGAGGAGTGTGGGTTATCCAAGCGTGGTGGGAGATGCGGACAGCCCGATCCCACCCCATGTAAGCGGCCAAGAAGGGATACGCGAGGCAGTCCGAGTCCGGGAGGAGGCCGAGGAAAGTCCCAACCCCCAACCATAGCTTCCGGTCTTCCACGTTCGCGCACTTAAGGAAAAAGTAGGCGAAGAGATAACCTGCAGAGAGGTGCCCTATCGGAAACACTCCGCCCTATTTCCCGCTCTCTTTTAGCGATAGCGCTTCAGTATCTCGACTACCTCGTCGACCTCTTCCCTCGTCTTCGCCAACCTCGCGACCTTCACAGCGTCCCTTACGTCTTTGCTGAACTCTGAAACCTTCTTCGCTATGTACTCGGCGAGCTCCTCGCTTATCCCCTCGTACTTCGGGAGAACCCTCCTCACCACTTCCACGAACTCCTCTTGGCTGTAGGGCTTGAGCTTGAAGACTAAGAAACGACTCTTCAGCTCCGGCGGAATCTTCTTGTCGGTGTTGCACGCGGCGAAGACCCACCCTTTGCCCCTCCTCTCTGCCCTCAACCCGTGCTTGGCGATGATTATCCTGCCGCTCTCCATCCAAGTGAGCAAGGCGGTTAGGTCTTTCGGATCCCTCGCCTTGTCGAGCTCGTCTATGATGAGAAACCTAGGTAACCTTTCGAATATGGTGTCGCGAATTCCAACGCGAGTGCTAGTTCCCGCCGTGAGGAAGATGGCCCCAAGCCTTTCTAATTCCAGCAAGAACAAGCTCTTCGCCGACCCAGGAGGCCCGACGAACAGTATGTGCACCGGTTTATCGCTCTTCAGAGATTTCAGAATTACCTTTTTGATGTCATCGTACCCTACGATACACTCGAACAAATCGGGGGGTATTTCTACTTTCCCTTTCTCAACGGCTAAGGGTATCTTGGGCGCTTCAGGAACCTCGATCTTTCTCTCCTTCAGTACTTTTTCCGCTTTCTTTCGGTCCTTCAACCTGTACTGCTTAGGAGGCCCTTTGTCCACGACTCGGAGTAGCCCCTTATCCTCTAGCGACTTCACGACCCTTGGGAGGACAGCAACGTCCATCCATGTCCACGAAACTTCCTCGCCGTAAGCTTCGGCCTCCTTTTCGAACTCTAAGATCCTCCTTAGGGCTTTGATTTCTTCGTCGGATAACTCGTAACTCACTAGGAAATTCTCGCCTCCTTTTACTTACTTCGGCACGGCGATGACGAAGGATGGATGCACTTCCCTAAGCCACTTTCTGAGGCGGTTAACTTCCCTCCTACGGGCTTCTGTCACCAGCAAGTCGGGCTTCCACTCCTTTACGATGCTGAGGAAAGCGCTTTTTGCGTCTTGAGTTATCGAGAAAAGGGGCATTATATTCAGCCCGTAACGCACGCTTACCCCATCCACTTCGTGGAAAAAGGCTTTAACCTCCTCCCGGAAGACCTCCTCCGCTTCGGAAATGGGCACGCTCAGCGGAACCTCCACCATTCTCAACACGACCACATTCCCGCCACCTTTGGTGAGCGCCCTCGCCAGCAAGCCGACCAACCAATATGTGAATGGCGAAGGCTTGTCCCTCGCCCATAGGAAACAAGTCTTGAACGGCTTAAGGCTACTCGCTATCGCCACGGGCTTCGGGACTTCCCTAATTATTCTAGCGGTTTTCTTCTCAACTTCCGCCACATCGGCAAGCACCAACAGATCGACATCTTGCGATTTTTCAGGCACCTCGCGCACCTCAACTTCTTCCGCCCTATACGGGACTTTGGCCTTCTCGATTAGGATCAACGCGTCCGCGACCACGGGACCTAGTCCTTTGAGCGCCATGAATCTGAGCTCCGAGCCCAGGGATTTCGCCAAGGAGGCGAGGTATTTCAGGACTTCGAACTCCTCTTTTCCCTTAGTGAGAAGGAAAGCCAGACGTGGTGGCCAAGCTTCTAACTTCTCGACTTCCATCGCATCACCCAGTACATGAAGAGCCCAGCCGCTGTCCACGTCAGTCCATACGCCAAGCCTATGATCTTCCTCGAGAACAAAGCGGCGATGATCAATGCGCATAGCACGAGCCCTATTACGGAAGTAAGCGGTATTTCCCTATCCCCCAAGCGGACGCTCACCGGGCTCTTCCAAGAAGCCCCTTCTTCCCGGAGGGCGATGTGGGAGAGCATTACGTACGCGTGGGTGAGCAACGCTCCGAAGTTGTAAATGGCGATCATCGCCTCGAGATCTAGAATGCCTCCTAACGTGTTCAAGAGGACGATCGCTATGGCTATAACGGAAAATAGGATGATAGCTATGTAAGGAGTCTTGCGTTTTTTGTGCACTTTTCCTAGGAAATATGGGGCTAGCCCCTCCCTTCTCATGCCGTAAAGGACTCTGGATGCCCCTATAACTCCTGTATTTGCCGAAACTAAGCATATAGTAAACGCGCTGAAGCACACCCAATAGGAGAGCCATTTCCCAACGAAGGGAGCTTTCTCGGCGAGCAAGAAAAGCGCCCTATGGACGTTTTCGCTTATGGACTGAGCGGGTATGGAAAGAGCCATGGATATGAGCAATCCTTCCGCTATTCCTACGACAGCTAGCCCAGTTATGATGAAGGCCTTCACTATTTTCCCCACTTCCTTCGCTTCCTCGGCGGCTTGGGCGATGCTCGAAACTCCTATGAAGCTACAGAAACTGAGGGCCGTTGCGTAGAAGAACGTGTAAGGATCGACGCTCCAAGCGTTCATCCAGCTAATCCCCAATTTGAAAGCTTCCCAAACGGCGAAAGCTCCCACCACGATGAGGGCGGACAATGTGACGAGGCCTAGGGCGGTGAATACTTCGTTAAGCCTCGAGGATTCCTTGATGCCCACGTAGTTGATGGCGAGTAAGAAAAGAATGAGGACGCTCGTTATGATGCCGAGATACTGAACGGTGTCTATCCACCCGAGCCCTAAGCTGACCAGAAGTTTCTGGAAATATGCCGCGGAAGTTAATGCGAAAAGAGAAATATCGGTTACGTACGCAAAGGTCAAAAACCAGCCAGCCAGAAAGCCATGCAGAGACCCAAAGGCCTTTTTTGCGAAGTAGCTAGCTCCGCCAGCGTGAGGATACTTAAACGAGAGCTCCGCGTACGCCAGACAAACCGCCACATAAGCAGTAGCCGCAACAGCCAAAGCGAAGGGCGCCATCACACCCGCCACGACCACCACAACCCCCAAGGCAATGAAGACGTCTGCGCCTACGTCAGCGTAGCCCATGGAGAAAAGCCCCCAGAAACCAATAACCCTCCGGAGTTCTGTGCTCTCTATAAGCCCCGAGGACTCCGCTTCTTTTTCCACTATTAGATAAAATTGCCTAAAATGATGACGAAACCTATAAGCTCGCCTTCGCTTTTTCAAGAGCCGGGGTAGCTTAGGTGGGAGAGCACCGGGCTGTTAACCCGGGGGTCGGCGGTTCGAATCCGCCCCCCGGCGCT
>CAYNNH010000021.1:0-15020 GCA_964398605.1 uncultured Nitrososphaerota archaeon
TGTGGTCGAGCTCGGGGAAGACGTGGTGGAAAGCGAGCATCTTCGCGTTCTCGTTGAGCTGGGTCCTCATCCTGTACGCGACGGATCGCATGTTCCTCGCCCCGTATATGATGGGCACTTTCCCGATTAGCTCGTTGGCGAGCAATTTCGCCGGGTTCTCGCTCAGCGGCACGTGGGGCTTGAGCGATTCCACGTACCGATCTAGTTCCCCGAGCGAATCGCGGACGCTTTGGGCGAATCTGGGCACTTCTCCGGACAGCAACCCCGCCAAAGCCCCCAGCATGATGGGGAAGGCCGCCCTAGGCTGATATCCCTTGGGCAGTGGGATAAGGGGGAGCCCGTGCCGCTCGCACAACTTTTCCATTAATCCGCCCGAGGTCATGCAGACGATGGAGCATTCGCGCTTTATGGCTTGGCTCAGAGCGCTGAGGGTTTCCTCGGTGTTGCCCGAGTAGCTTATCGCCACCAGAAGCCATTCCTCGCCGACGAAGGAGGGCAACTCGTAATCCCTGTTGACAAGAACGGGAATCTCGGACACTAGGTCGCTCACGACATCCCCCGCTATTGCGGATCCTCCCATCCCGCAGACTATCAGAGCCCGGAAACTTCCTATTTCGACTTTTTCGGAGAGCTCGAGCCCTCTGCGTAAGTCGTCAGCAAACTTTTCCATTTGCCCTAAAATGCCCGATTTGTCGATGTTCTTCACCTCTTCGGGACTCACCTCCATTTCTCGACCACCTCCATCACGCGTTCGTAAAGCGATTCTTCCGCTATTTTGTAAAATATCTCGTCGTGGCTCCGCCTCACGGCGTGGACTTCTTCGTGGCACAAGACGGGCAACAGGGCTAGGGCGAGGGAGAGCCCATCCAATCGCTTCACGGCGCATATGTAGCGGTTTTTCCTGTTGAGCACTATGAGCCCTAGCGAGTAAGAAGCTATTTTCTCCTTCGGCATGTCACCCATGACCACCTTGAACTTCGACACCCTATTCGCCACGTCCAACAACTTTCTCTCGTCGCGCGAGAGCTCTTGCTCGGGGACGATCCGCAACCAATCCTCGAACTCCATTTTCTCCACTTCTTCCAGCCGGTAACCCATCCGCTGAACCATTTTCTCGAAAAGGGCGAAGGCGTAGAAATCTTCGATGATAATGACCATTAAGCCGCGTTGCTTCGCCTTATCCACGTTGGGATGGTAAGGGTTCCTCGCCACGTAAACGGTTTTGCCCCGCAATTTCGAGAAGTACTCGGAAGGCGTAAGTTTGATGTCCGTTCCCGCTATCCTGAGGCATTTCAGCTCTGATATGAGCTCGGGCTTCCCCTCCCAGTAAGCGTACCGCACGATGTCCTCTGCGAGGAGATCCTTCTTTTCCCACTCCTTCGCCACAGCCTCGAGGAACTTGCCGCACGCCTGCTTTACTTCCCTCCAGAACCGCTCATATCCCTCGTCCCTGTGGAACCTGTCCCTGTGGACGGTGATCTTCAAGGAACCCTTCTCGTCGATGATGCCCTTCACGCCCGGATAAGGCGAATCGACTTCGCAAACGAACATGCGTTTCTGCAAGAGCTTTATCTTTCCTTTGCGCTCTTCGTCTACGCCCAAAATACCCTCCCAAGAAGCCCCCCTTACCGCGCGCTTGAAAGGAGAATCCAAGTCTATGGGCTTGTTTATTCGCTTTCCGTTACAATAGATGGGCGTTGGGAGATAAGCAAGCCTATTTTCCAAGTAGTCCAAGAGCTCCTTCTCCTTGACCTTCAAGCGTTCCACGCGTACCAGAGTTCCTTTCTTTCTCCCGCAAGGCTTGGCGTCGATGCGGCCATCGGACGTTATGGTGAGGGACACTCCTTTGCCCTTCTTGCCCGTTTCCACTTTCACCACGTCCCCGAGGCAGAACGCGGCCAAAAATCCGATTCCAAAGATCCCTATGTATTGAGGACCGCGTTTGCTCGTCGCCCCTATGGTCAGTAGGTACCGCTGGACCTCCTCCTCGTCCATTCCCTCGCCGAAGTCCTCTACTTCTACGAAATCATTTCCTATCCTCACGTCTATCCGAGGAGTGCCGCTGTCTACCGCGTTTTGTATGAGTTCCCTGAGCCCGTCCTTCCTATCTTCGTAGAAGAGCCCATCAGAGTAAAAGGAAAACAGCTTCTTCACGTCCACCCTCCACTCGAACCTCACCATCAATTACTCCAGCCCAACGTTAATGATGTGGCCACCACCGCGGCGCAAAAGGAGGCTTTCTATCGCCATACCTGCCTCGATAGTTTCGGAAGTGCCCCACTTACGGGAACGCACTTCTAGGCTGGGCTTCATTGGGAGGGCTCTCGCCATTTTCCGCGTCGACGAAGTGGTGATCTATCCCGACATTTCTTGGGAGGAGCAGTCCGAAGACGCCGCTTTTGTGGCGAAAATCCTATCCTACATGGAAGTTCCTCCTTTTTTCAGGAAATCCCTCTTCGAAATAGATGAAGACCTGAAATACGTGGGCGTTTTACCTCCCTTAAGAACGCCTTCGCACGCCGTAGGCAAGTCCCCCAAGGAAGGGGAAATAAGGCCCGGCCTCGTCGTGGGGAAGAAAGGGAAGTTCTCTCTCGTCGACGTGGGCCTAAAGCAACCCATTAAGGTGTCAGGATATCACAGGGGACGAATCGTGGTCAAAATGGAGAAAAGGAAGGGGGAATGGCGGGGCGTAGTTCTCAAGCCTTCGTCCGTGCCCATCTACATGGGGTACGAAGTCAAGGTGTCCCACTCCACTCTGGGCTCTCTCGTCCGCAAATACGACCTCAAAATTGCTACCTCTCGGGAGGGGAAGCTCGCCTTCAAAGCGGCAAACTCCATCAAGAAGGCTTGGGCCAAATCCAAAAACGTGCTCGTCGCCTTCGGGAGTCCCCGAGAGGGGCTTGACGAGATATTGCGGAGGGAAAATTTATCCGTCCGAAAGGTTTTCGATTTCGTCGTGAACGTGATACCCAACCAAGGAGTAGTCACGGTTCGGACTGAAGAAGCTATATATGCCACTTTGACCTTTCTCAATTTACTGGTGAGGGAGTAATGCCGAGGACGAGGGCGCCACGCCGGGGCTCGATGGCGTACGTGAGGAAGCGAGCGAAGAAGGAAGTGCCTAGGATAAGGTATTGGCCGGAGGTCAACGTAGAGCATCCAATTTTCCTCGGCTTCGCGGGGTACAAGGCGGGCATGTTGCACGCCATAGTTGTCGACGACCGGCCCAATAGCCCCACTTATGGGTCGGAGATAGCTGTCCCCGTGACGGTGCTCGACGCTCCTCCCATGCTTGTTTGCGCCATTAGGGTTTATGAGCGTACCCCGTATGGACTGAAGACAGTGGGCGAAGCTTGGATGGAGGATCCGCCCAATTCGGTGAGGCGAAGGGTGAAACTGCCCGAAAAGGTCGATACGGAAACCCAACTGGAGAAGATAGAAGCCGCTAAAGACAGAATATGCGACGTTCGAATAATCGCTGCCACGAGGCCCGACCTCATCAAAAGCCTACCGAAAAAGACCTCCGACCTCATGGAGATAAAGGTAGGCGGGAAGTGCTCGGTCGAGGAGAAGTTCGAGTACGCGAAGTCCATGCTCGGGAAGGAGTTCGCGGCCAAGGACGTTTTCCAAGAAGGGCAATTCGTGGATGTCATCGCCGTGACCAAGGGCAAGGGATTTGCGGGCGTCGTGAAGCGCTTTGGCGTTAAGATCAAGCACCACAAGTCTAGGAAGTCGAAGCGGGAAGTCGGTAGCATAGGGCCTTGGCACCCGCCTTTCGTCATGCGCACTGTTCCTCGGGCTGGCCAGCTGGGTTACTTCAGGAGGACTGTATACAACCTGAGGATCCTCCGCATAGGCGAAGATGGCTCCGAAATAACGCCGAAGGGAGGGTTCACGCATTACGGGGTCATAAGAGGCAACTACATAATGCTCTCGGGGAGCACCCCCGGGCCTCCAAAGAGGCTGATAAGGCTCAGGCACCCGGCGCGCGCGAAGTGGACGCCTTCCTCGCCGCCGACCATCGTCCAAGTGGTGGGCCTATGAAGGTACACGTCTACTCTCTCGATGGGGAGCCCATCAAGGAAATTTCGTTGCCCTCTGTCTTCCAAACTCCCGTCCGGCCCGACCTCATACGGAGGGCTTTCTGGATAATCTTCACCCACAGCCTACAACCCCAAGGGAGGGATCCGCTGGCGGGGAAGCGTAGGGTGGCCGAGTCCTGGGGGCCGGGGTACGGCGTCGCCCGAATCCCTAGGATCAAGGGGAGCAATTATCCGGCCGCCGCCAAAGGCGCTTTTGCCGTGGGCACGGTAGGAGGACGGAGAGGACACCCGCCAACTTCTAAGAAGAGGATTAGGAAGGAAATAAACAAGAAGGAGCGGATACTGGCGACCAAATCCGCCATAGCCGCCACCGCCATCCGCGAAATCGTCGCCCAAAGGGGCCATAAAATCGAGGAAGTGCCCGAACTCCCCCTCGTTGTTTCTGACGAGATAGAATCCCTAAAGCGGACGAAGGAAGTCATCGATGTCCTCGAGAACTTGGGGATGGGCCCCGAGCTAGAGCGCGCCTCGAAGAAGAAGGTAAGGGCCGGGAAGGGGAAGATGAGGGGGAGGAGGTATAAGAGGCGTAAGGGCCCCCTCATAGTCGTTAAGGAGGACAAGGGGATTTCGAAGGCGGCGAACAACATTCCTGGCGTTGATGTCGTCCTCGCAAAAGACCTCAACGTCTTGCTCCTAGCCCCAGGAGGACACCCGGGTCGCCTAACGGTGTGGAGCGAATCGGCTATAGAGTTCTTGAGGGAGAAATTCGGATGAAGCCCGAAGAAGTCATCCTTTACCCTCTCACGACGGAGAAAGCGATCATGTGCATCGAGCGCGAAAACAAGCTAGTCTTCATCGTGAACCCGAAGGCGACCAAGAAGGACATCAAGAGGGCTGTCGAAGAGCTGTACGATGTCAAAGTGGAGAAGGTTAACGTGCTTTGGGATCGGAAGGGCAGGAAGAAGGCATATGTCAAACTCGCCCCAGGCTATCGAGCTGATGATGTGGCTATAAGGTTGGGCATCTTCTAGTATGTACCATGGGCAAGCGCATACTCGTCCAGCGGCGTGGTAGGGGGAGCCCTACTTTCAGGGCAAGCACCCATAAGCGGGTAGCTCCATCCAGGTATCCGCCGCAGGTGAAGCCCCTACTTCAGGGGATCGTGAAGGATCTCGTCCACGACCCCGGTAGGGGAGCTCCCCTCGCCGAGATATCCGTCGAGGAACTGGGCACTTTCTACATGGTCGCCGTTGAAGGCCTCTCGGTGGGCGATGCCATTCAGATAGGCAAGAACGCCGCTGTGAGGACGGGCAACGTACTGCCTTTGGGGGAGATTCCCGCGGGCACCATGGTTTGCAACATCGAGAAACAGCCAGGAGATGGGGGGAAGCTCGTTCGTTCTTCGGGAACTTACGCCATCGTGCTTGACCACACCCCCCAAGGAACCATCGTGAAGCTACCATCGGGGAAGAGAGTGGTCCTTAACGACGCGTGTAGGGCGATGGTAGGCATGGTGGCTGGCGGGGGCAGAACCGAGATGCCTTTCCTGAAAGCGGGGAAAAAGTACCACTGGATGAGGGCGAAGGGACACAAGTATCCTAGGACGAGGGGCGTCGCCATGAACCCCTGCTCCCACCCCTTTGGCGGAGGCTCCCATCAGCACATAGGCAAGCCGAGCACGGTCGCCCGAACGGCGCCCCCTGGCCAGAAAGTCGGTTACATAGCGGCGAGGAAGACGGGTAGGGGCAAAAAAAGGAAGTAACTATTTCTTTTTCTTCTTGCGTTTCTTAACGGCTAACACCGCGATCGGTGTTAGGACAGCTACGGCCGCTAGGAACGGTATCATCCAAGGGGAGCCAACTGTCCCCACCTTGACGCGATAGGTTTGGTCGGAGTGAAGATCTACCTGTCCATCGTGGACTTTCCTCCCTTGGTAGAATACCTCGATCCTGTACGTGCCTTCCTCCAACGCGAAGGCTACCTTTCCTCCCTCGCTCGTTATTCCTTGTCCTTCTTCGATGAAGAACGGGCCAGCTTTCTCGCTTATTCTCACAATAGCTCCCCTCACCGGTCTGCCCTCGACATCTACGACCTCTACGAGGAGCTTGTATACGCGTATTACCGAGATCGTTTGTTCGTAAGTGGCGATCACGCGGTCGCCGCACAGAACCTCGCCTTTCATCACGTAGTTTCCTGACGATAAGTCGCTGGGTATTTTGTAAGCCAACGTGGTGGACTTCGCCCACGTTGGGGGCAAATTGCCTGGCCAGTCGAAGAACTCTTCCCTTACGGTGTGGCCTTCGCTATTTAGGAGCCTCACCCTCATCCTCAAATCCTTAAACGTGAGATACTCGCATAGGGACCTCACGAAGAAAGGCACGCTTACGACATCCCCCGTCCTCCACCTAGCGTAAGCGGGCACCGCGAACCGCAGGACGATACTTATTCGGTCCTCTACCACGGGTTTGCCTCGCACACCGCTCTCGTCGACTACGAGGTCGTCGCGCATGCATTGCGCTTCCTCGCAAAGCACGCTTACGTTGTCGGGGACGTTCGCAAAGTGGAACTCGACGTATCCAAACTCATCGGTCTCGTTCGAATGAACTTCGTTCGCCATTTTTAGCTTGAGAAATACGTCACTCGCCCTTCTTCCATCGTCAAAGGACGCCCTCAACAGCCCTTTCACGCCCTTTCCATCGCAAGTTAGGTACACGAGCTCTAGGACGAGCTTCCTCCTCTCTAAAGTGAAGTTCTCGCAACACTTGCGTATGTTATGGGGCGCCACTACGCCGTGAACCACTAGGCCCCCTAGGTACTCGTTGCCCTCCGGGATCCTCACGCGGAACTTTCCATCTTCTCCAGAGAGCACTTCCTTACCCACCGGGTCTACTCTCACGGGGACGGACGGAATCCCCGTACCGTTGTGAGCCCAGACTACCCTGCCCTCTATGACATCACCCGCCCGATCCGGCACAACTCTGCCATCCACCACGCTCAACCCCGTCCATGTAATTAAGATCCAGTCAACGTTCGAAGCCCTAATGGGCTCGGGAGTTCCGTCGTCCGCCTCCACCCCTACGATGGTGACGTTGTACGTGCCCGGTACGTTTTCTTTTAGTTTCAACAGGACAACTCCATTGTCCGTGGAGTTCGTGACGCCTAAGCCATGCACCCAAGCATGCCGGATGGGAGCGCCGTTGCTTTCCCACGTGACGTGCACCTTAACCGTGACCGGATCTGTGCAGTTGACAAAAGTCGATGATACGCTTATGATCTCCACGTGCATCCTGTCGACACGCAGATCGAGGGTTCCGTGCATGTACGTGAATCCCGCTTTATCTTCAATAGAGTAGCGAAGCGTGTAATTGCCTACTTTTTCGGGAACTTCTACAGCCAAGCGTAAATCTGTGGAATTATTGCGGAGGTGGAACGTGGCCGACTCGTTTTGCTCATCCCCTAGGCATACCCTGGCGACTAAGGAGCTGATGGTCAGATATTTGCTGTTGCTGGACAAGTTTTCAAAGAGCACCGTCGCTTCGGAAGAAGGATCTAAGATCCAATCCTTTAAGCGTACGGCTGACGCGTATACCTTAGTGCTTTCAGTTATGATCTTGGCTTTTATTGCCCCTTCTTCGTTAGTTATCCACCTTGGGACGGAGGAGGGATCGCTGTGCGATTGATCGTCGGCCTCCTCGAGAATGCTGATCACGACTAGGCTCGCGTTCGGCGTGACCGGACAGTTCTCGAACCTCAACCACCCGCTCCCATTGGAGAGCGCCCAGTCGCTGACCCAAGAATCAATGGAGATTTTCGCCTTAACGCCCGACGCTGGGCTGCCGTCCTTGTATATTAACCTTAGGGCTACGTCGCACGTCGTTTGATTTCCGCGGATAATTATCGAGTTCATATCGACGAAAAGCTCCCTAACTCGAATGTCGTCGGAAAGTCTACGGGCTATAGCGTAATCGTCGAATGCAAATACGGCAATTTGGTAGTTCCCCGCCTCTTTTAGGGAAGGATATAAATCTTCGTCGAGATGGTCTCCATCGACATCGAATTTCAAGTAGCTCACGGGAGCGCCTTCGATGTCGTTGAAGAAAACCATGTAGCCTCCCTTAGAATCGACCTGTGTCCACCCTTTATCCCTGTGGTAAGCGTTTAGCCACATGCACATCGTGTAGCAAGCCGGGAATCGGTGGTTAATGATGGCGGCGAGGGTCTTAGCCCCTCCCTCTAAGTCTTCGACGTGCCTGCGGTACTCGACATTCGGATTGGAGGCGTTGTGGAATTTACAACTGCTATCCTCGAAGTTCACCGTCCAGATAAAAGTCCACTCATCGCCCGGTTGAATTGGCATTATATACGCGTACCGTACGCCCGTGCAACCTCTACTCGCGTAAAACGTGGGTCCGATATTTATCTGTTCGTATGCGTCGCTCGCCCCTTCGGTACTCACTGTAACTTCGACTCTAACGAGGGCATTTTGATAGGAAGTGAAGTACCAGCGTTCTATTTTCAACCTCTTGATCCAAGGCGTCCCCTTTTGCGGATTTTTAAACGTTATTTCAATAGGTTCTGCCTCCTTACGAGGATCTATGATGGCTATCCCCCCTCTGACATAACCCACTCCCCTCACGGGGTTGTTGAAGGAAGCGGACACGCTTATGTGATCTGTATCTCCCGTCCAGGATAGTTGCCCGTCGAGCCGTTCAACGTAGAACGCCTTACGCTTGAATCCCGCCTCAAAACCCTCTCCATCCCGGTACTCGGCCACGAGGTAATACGTGCCCAAGAGGGCGCTTTCCGATATCTGCCAATCGTAGAAGTAATCCCCCGCAGATCGGCGGAACCACCCGCTGTCGAGGCATACGTTTGCTTGGGGGTCGTAGACCATGTATCTGTATTCCCCCTCTAAACCCCCTCCGATTTTGAAGGAAAGTTGCTCTCCCCTCATCCAGTGGTAGTACTCCTTTTCCCGGTTCTTAAGGTAAACCTGAAGTCTGGTTATTCTAGAGGGGCTCGTAGCGCAGACGTTACAAGAACCTCTCGGACTTCCGCTATAGTCGCCGTCAGAAAGCACCCATTTTTTATAATCCCTGCCACCGATGCTAACCGTGGTCGGAGCTCCTAGGTCGCTTTCGCTCCAGCTATGCCCCCCTATGTTGAGGGAATTGACCGTGTATGTGTGGTAGATGAAGAAACGCAACTCGCAATGACGGAAATAGCAGTTAGTCCCGTTTTTCGCGTAGTCCACGCTTCTATGCGAAATGCTATGCTCCACGCGATCGTCATACGCCCTCATAGAGTGAGCTAGCGACTCAAAGAGAGGACTTTCAACCTTGACTCGGGGGTGTTTGTAATACACGGCAATATCGCCGTCGGAACCCGTCGTCGCGTGGGCCTCGAACACTACCGTAATCCACTTTCCCGAACAAGAGGACAAGTCTATACCGGAGAACGTGTTGTGCTTCCATTCTCCATAGCCAGCGAAGGTTATTTGCCCTTCATAGACCACGTTTCCGCCACACTCAAGTTTGACGCGCGTATCGTCGACGGTAACGCTTCCCCCTCCATCCCAGTAAGCGTCCACTTCTATGAGCGCAGTGCCGGGCCACGGCATGTAGAAACTCCACTTAGCTATCAAACGGGCCTCCGCTCCAGTCCCAGCGGCCAATCCCATAACGGTTTCTCCCTCGAATTCCATTTCTCCTGCGTAGCTGAACTGATAGGGAGGATTCGTTTCGTAGTAGCATTCGCTGTAATCGAATGTCCTATTGTCGCAAGGTAAGATGCCCGTATCGGAAATCATCTTCACGAAGCTTGCCCTCGCGTTCCCGACTAGTTCTAGGTGGTCGGGTACCGCCCCTTTCGTCGGCTTGATGGTGGGGATGGTTAGCGTGAGCAAAGCGACGACGATTAACGGCACAATAATCGCTTTTTTCATAGCACTTGCCTAAATGCCCCGATTATACCCCCCAAACTTTTTAGGTAACTCGTTTCTTCTTTGGGATGCGAAAGTTCACGTACCGAGGGTACACGCTCGAAGAATTGCAGAAAATGAGCATGGACGAGTTCATTCGCCTACTTCCTGCTAGGCAGAGGCGTTCCCTCAAGAGGGGCCTCACGCCCGCCCAGAGGAAGCTCCTAGAGAAGATCCAAGAATACAAGGAGAAGGGTATTGATAAGCCCATCAAGACTCACTGCAGGGATATGATCATCCTCCCCCAAATGGT
The DNA here is from genome assembly GCA_964398605.1 of uncultured Nitrososphaerota archaeon. Classification (GTDB taxonomy): domain Archaea; phylum Thermoproteota; class CAYNNH01; order CAYNNH01; family CAYNNH01; genus CAYNNH01. The sequence continues at coordinate 10,277 of CAYNNH010000021.1, forward strand.
GGGTTGCAAGATCGCCGTCTATAATGGGAAGAAGTTCGTCGAAATAGAGATAAAGCCGGAAATGATCGGCCATTACTTGGGCGAGTTCTCCATCACGTGCAAGAAGGTGGTGCACGGGAAACCGGGCGTTGGAGCTTCCCGTTCTTCGATGTACATCCCCCTGAAGTAGCGAAATACTCATATTGATTTTGGAGGTGTAGGAGGGAAAGTGCCCCACTGGGACTACTCGATCAAGGAGCTGGACCCGGAGAAGACCGCCAAGGCTAGTGGTAGGGAATTAAGAATTTCTCCAAAAGCCGCGAGGGAGATATGCGCCGCGATAAAGAACATGCGGGTGGACGACGCCATAAGCTTCTTGGACCAAGTGGCGAAGAAAAAGATCCCCGTGCCTTTCAAGCGCTACAAGAAGAAAGTGCCCCACCGGAGGGGGCTACAGGGCTGGTACGCGGGGAGGTATCCCGTCAAAGCGGCGGAGGCCATCATAAAGATACTCGAGAGCCTGAAAGCGAACGCGGAGTATAAGGGGCTTGACACCGAGCGACTGAGAATCATACACGCGGCCGCCCACAAAGGGGCGAAAATAAAGACTTACACCCCCCGAGCGTTTGGGCGTTCCACCCCCTGCTTTGAGCAACTAACGCACGTGGAGATCATCGCGGTGGAAGAGTAATGTCGAAGCGTATTTCGAGCAAGTTGCCCCTCCGGGACGCCCTCCTGAAGCTTTCCCTCGATGAATACCTGCGGGAATACTGTAAGAAGGCCCGTTATGGCGGCTTCGAGATCATAAAAGCCCCCGCCCAGGACATGGTGACCATAAGGGTCGTGCGACCGGGCATGGTTATCGGGAAGGGCGGCGAGGGAATAAAGCAATTGACCGAGATATTGAAGAACGAGTTCGGCCTACTCAACCCCCAAATAACGGTTGTGGATGTGGAGAACCCGGATTTGGATCCCCAAATAATGGCGGAGCGCATAGCGTCCGCTCTCGAGCGAGGACTTCACTTTAGGAGGGTGGGGTTCTGGGCGCTCAACAGAATAATGCAAGCGGGCGCTTTGGGGGCTGAGATAGTCATAAGCGGTAAGCTGTTGAGCAAAAAGGCGAGGTTTGAAAAGTATTCGGCCGGTCACTTGCCTAAAAGAGGGGATCCTGCCGAAAAACTCGTCCGAGTGGGCACGGCCAGAGCGGAGGTCAAGTTGGGGACCATAGGGATCAAGGTGAAGATATTACCGCCCGAAGCGAAGACTCCCGACGCCTTCTACATCGCCCTCATGAAAGGAGAGTTGCCTAAGATAGAGGAAGTGAAGAAGGAAGCCGAGGAGGGGGAGGAAAGTGCCCATTCTTAGGATGGACGAGATAAGGGAAATGTCGAGGGAGGAAAGGGAGAAGAAACTGAGGGAATTGAGGGCCGAACTCATGAAACTGCGTAGCATAGTGAAGTCGGGAGGGCGTTTGGACAACCCCTGCAGGATTAGGGAAATCCGGAAGACGATCGCGAGGATCCTAACAGTCAACCGCGAGGAGGAATTGGGCATTGCGTCTAAAAGACGTTCTCGCTCATGAACTAATTGGCCTCAAAGCGAGGGTAATTGGGGGCTCACATCCCGGTTTTCACGGCTTAGAAGGCGTAATCGTCGACGAAACGCAAAAGATAATTGTCCTGAGGACCCCCAAGGGGGATAAGAAATTGCCCAAGGATTGCATCCTCCTCCTCATCGAGCTACCCGACGGGACAAAGGTTGAAGTAGACGGTAAGTATTTAGTTGGTCGTCCCGAGGATAGGATTAGGAGGAGAAGGGGATGGTGAGGAACATAGGGATCCCGGGGGTGGAACCGCCCAAGAAGACGTGCGACGACCCCAATTGCCCATTTCACGGTAGGCTTTCCGTTAGGGGGAAGCTTATCGAAGGGGTTGTCATAAGCGACAAACCTCAGCGAACGGTTATCGTCCGGCACGATTACCTCCACTACGTAAAAAAGTACCGCCGCTACATGCGGAAGCACAGCCACATACCCGCCCACAACCCTCCCTGCTTGGACGCGCGGGAGGGAGATAGGGTCCTTATCGCGGAATGCAGGCCTCTTTCCAAGACCGTTGCCTTTGTCGTAGTGAAGGTGATAGAGCGTGCCCAAGGCTAAGGGCAGGGGCATCGGGATGAGGGCTGGCAGAACGGTTTCGCGCGGCTTGCCCGTAGGGGCGTACATAAAGTGCGCCGACAACACGGGGGCCAAGCTCCTCCAGATCATCCAAGTGGTCGGCTACAAAGGGCGGAAGCGGAGGTTGCCCACAGCGTGCGTCGGCGACATGGTCATCGTCACGGTGAAGAAGGGCACTCCTGACATGCGTAAGCAGGTGATGCCCGCCATAATCATCCGACAGAAGAAGCCGTACAGGAGGCCGGATGGCACGTGGGTTCAGTTCGAGGACAACGCCGCCGTTATTGCGACGAAGGAGGGGGAGCTGAAGGGATCCGAGATAAAGGGGCCAGTGGCGAAAGAAGCGGCGGAGCGGTGGCCTAGGATCGCAAATGTCGCGAGCATCATCGTCTAGGAAACCCGGCAAGGTCCGGAAAAGGTTATATAATGCTCCTCATCACGTGAGGACAAAGCTTATGTCGGCGCACCTCTCACCGGAGCTTCGGGCCAAGTACGGCACGAGGAGCTTCCCAGTTAGGACGGGCGATACCGTCCTCATCATGCGGGGGGATTTCAAGGGAGTAACGGGTAAAGTTGTCCGCGTTGATAGGAAAAGGCTGAGAGTTTATGTCGAAGGAGTCACAAGGCGCAAAGTAGACGGAACTACCGTCCTAGTCCCCATCCACGTGTCGAACGTCATGATCACGAAGCTCGACTTAAGCGACCCTTGGAGAAAGCGGAAATTAGAAGCTCTCGAGAAGAGGGCAGCTGAGCGAGCAACCGAGGAAGCTGAAGAGGAGAGATCGGAGGAAAAGGGTGGCGAGTAGATGGGTCACCTTAAGAGAGCGGCGGCCCCAGCTTTCTGGCCTATCGCGAGGAAGCGCTTCAAGTGGGTGACGAGACCCAAGCCAGGCCCCCACCCCATCGAGCGTTGCCTCCCGCTGATACTCATCGTGCGCGAAATACTGGGCTACGCTAGGAACCGACGCGAAGCCAAGTACATAATCTCGAGAGGAATGATCCTCGTTGACGGGAAGCCTAGGAAGGAACTCGGCTTCCCCGTAGGGCTCATGGATGTCGTTTCCATTCCCGCTTCTGGCGAACACTTCCGGGTGTTGCCCTCTAAGCGAGGAGGGCTCGTTCTCCACCCAATAGACGAGGATGAAGCGAAGTTCAAGCTCTGCCGCATAAACGGCAAAACGACGGTGAAGGGAGGGCACATTCAATTGAACTTGCACGATGGCAGAAACGTGCTCATTCGGGTTTCCGACCCCACGAACCCTCAAGAGGACGTGTACAAGACATGGGACGTCCTCAAAATTTCGCTACCCAAGCAGGAAATCCTCGACCACTACAAGTTCGAAAAGGGGGCAGTTTCCATCATCATCGACGGTAAGAACTCGGGCCGGGTTGGGTGGATCGAGGACGTGAAAGTCGTCCCGATGTCCAAGCACCTCGTGACTTTGCGCGACAAGGAAGGAACCCTCTTCCAGACGATAAAGGACTACGTCTTCGTCGTAGGTCGGGAAGAACCCGTCATCTCCCTGCCCGAGTCATGAGCGAGAACCCGATGAGACGCCTGAAGGTGGGAAAAGTCGTCCTCAATTGTTGCGTAGGGCGATCTGGAGAGCCCCTCGAGAAGGCGGCCAAAATCTTGGAGCAGATAACTGGCCAGAAGGCCTGCAAGAGAAGGGCGAAGAAGACGATAAAGAGCTTCGGGATAACGAAGGGGGAGCCCATAGCTTGCATGGTAACCGTGAGAGGAAGGAAAGCGGAGGAGCTTTTGGATCGATTGCTGGAAGCTGTTGGCAGAAAAATCAAGGCTTCTTCCTTCGACCCTCACGGCAATTTCGCCTTCGGAATTAAGGAGCACATCCAGATCCCCGGGATGAAGTACGACCCCAAGCTCGGCATCATAGGCTTCGACGTTTGCGTGAGCGTCGAGAGGCCCGGCTATCGCGTCATGCGGAGGAAGAGGTGCCGGCACAAGATAGGGCGTTCGCACAGGGTTACCCGCGAGGAAGCCATTCGCTTCATTCAGGAAAGATTCAACGTGCAGATAGTCTAGCTTAAATATGCTCCTCCTCTGTTTTGTTGTGTCCTCGAGCGGCGGGAGGCGGAAGTGGAGGGTTCCCTGTAGGCGTTGCGGTACTTATGACTCGGTTATCAAGAAGTACGGGCTTTACTTGTGCCGCCGCTGTTTTAGGGAAGTTGCCGAGAAATTAGGTTTCAAGAAGTATTCGTAACTATGTGCCGCAACGACCCCCTCGCGGATGCCTTATCGACCATCCAGAACAACGAACGACGTCAGAACGACTACTGCATTATATACCCAGCTTCCAAGCTCATAGGACAAGTCCTTTCCGTCATGCAACGAAATGGGTACATCGGAGAATTCGAGTACATCTACGACGGGGGAGCCGGGAAGTTCCGCGTTCAGCTGCTCGGGAGAATAAACAAATGCCGCGCGATAAAGCCGAGGTTCCCGGTGAAGTACAGGGAAATTGAGGAATGGGAGAAGAAGCTACTCCCCGCGAGGGACATAGGTATCATCATCCTCTCCACCAACCAAGGGGTCATGACCCACCGAGAAGCGAAGCAACGGAAGAT
>CAYNNH010000022.1:0-14772 GCA_964398605.1 uncultured Nitrososphaerota archaeon
CCGCTTCTCCGGACTAAGATCGGCTTGGTTTTCTTGCGTCTTACAGCTTCCAAAATTCCTTCAACGCTTCTCTCGCTCGTTTCGACGAGCGTATACGCTAAGCCTATCTCCTCGGGTACGTGGGCATCGCTTCCGGCGAGGAAGGCGGCGTCCAAGTAATCCGCTAGCTTCATGAGTTTGTCGGGATTCTGGAAGAAGCTCCTTGAATTAAAGACCTCGATGGCGTCTGGTTGTACGGCTTCTATAGTGCGTTTGTCTAAACCATTTCTCAATCTCTCCATAGGGTGGGGAACGACTACGAGTGCTCCCTGTTCCCTTATCTTATCCGCCGTCAGCAAAGCGTCCATTCCTTTCGGGATGGGTTTTTTGAGGCCTAAGCCTATGAGGTGCCCTTGCTTCGTGCTCACCTCTTCTCCGGGTATGATGAGGAGCCCCTCCACGTTGCCCTTACCCAAAACGTCGTGCTCGGTCAAAGCCACCCCGTCTAAGTCCCTTTTTTTCGCCCAAAGGACTAGATCTTGCTCGGAAATCTTGGAATCTCCCGAAGCTTTCGTGTGAACGTGGAAATCCACTTTCAGCACTACTTTACCTTCGCCCCTCTTTCCACCTTCCTATCGGGGACTAGGAGGCTCAGCCCCTCGCCATCTTCTGCGGCCAGTATCATGCAATTTGACTCGTATCCCTTGATACGCCTAGGCTCTATGTTCGTTAGCACGACCACTTGCCTCCCGACCAACTCTTTCGCGTCGTACCACTCCCCTATTCCCGCGACGGTTTGCTTCACCGTCCTTCCGATGCTTATCTTGAGCAACACCCTCCGTTCGTCGATGCGCGTAGCGTCGACGATTTCCCCAACTCTTATGTCCATGCGGGCAAATTCCTGGGCCGTCACATAGAGCGCCCTTCTAGACCTTTCCTCCAACTTCCTCCTCTCCTCCTCAACCTCGCTTTCGCTGATTTTCCTGAACAAAGGCTCGGGCTTTCCTATGGACGTTCCCGGCGGGACTGGTCGCGAAATATCGCTCCATCTTTGGTCGTGAACGCTTCCTTCCATCCCCAACATCTTCCACAACTTCTCCGCCGAGAAGGGCATGATGGGGGCCATGAGCAAAGCCAACGCCTTCACGAGTTGGGCGCAGATGTAGAAGGTCGTCCTCCCTTCTTCCACCGTCTTCTTCCAAGGCTCTTTTTCGTTGAGGTACTTGTTGCCCAAAGCGGCCAACTCGATCAGTCTCTTGGCCGCGGAATGAAACTCGAAGGATTCCATGTCTTCGCAGAATCGCTGGACGATTTCCTTCATTTTATCGAGGATTTCCTCGTCCCTCTCGTCGAGTTCCTTAGGCTCGGGGACCTTCCCGCCGTACCTCTTGTAAATGAACGTCAAGGTTCGGTGGACGAAGTTCCCCAGTATGTCGGCGAGCTCGTCGTTGTTTCGGCGAGCGTACTCCTTCCACGAGAAATCGGCGTCTTTGCTGAGCGGGGACGACGCTAGGAGGTAATAACGCAACGGATCGGGATCGTGCCTGCTTAAATAATCTCCGATCTCCACGAGCCAGCCCCGGCTCTTCGACATTTTCTTCCCTTCTAGGGTCAGGAATTCGCCCGCCACGATGGCGGTCGGCAAGCCGAATTCCCCGTGCGCCTTCAGCATTCCCGTCCAGAAAATGGCGTGCTGGTAGATGTTGTCCTTGCCTAAGAAGTGGTAAATTTCGCCTCCGCCTTTCCAGTAATCCTCCCAAGCTTTCTCGTCGCCTTTCTTTTCAGCCCACTCAACCGTGGAGGATATGTAGCCTATGGGGGCGTCGAACCACACGTAGAAGACCTTGTTCTCATAGCCAGGGACGGGAACGCCCCACTTCATGTCCCTCGTTATGCACCAGTCCCTTAACCCTCCCCTCAACCAGTTGAGGACGTAGTTCTTCACGTTGGCAGGCAACTTCGGGTTTTCTTGGATCCACTTCTTGAGGAAACCCTCTAGAGCGCTTAACTTGAAGAAAAAGTGCTCGCTTTTCTTCAGAATCGGCGTAGTCCCGCACAAAATACACCTCGGATCCTTCAGCTCCGTCGCCACTAAATACCTCCCGCAAGCCTCGCAAATGTCCCCCCTAGCGCTCGGGTTTCCGCAATAAGGGCAAGTCCCCTCGACGTACCTGTCGGGCAAGAAACGCTCGCACTTCGGGCAGTAAAGTTGCTCCACTTCTTTTTTCTCGACGTATCCCCTTTCGAGGAGTTTCTCGAAGAACTTCCTCGTTATCTCGTAGTGCAGTGGCTTCGTCGTCCTGGAGAAGTTGTCGAAGGAACAGCCCATGCGCACTAAGTCCTCCTTAATGAGTTCGTGGTAGTAGTCGGCGACCTCCTTAGGACTTTTCCCTTCCTGCTCTGCCCTAACGGATATGGGGGTTCCGTGCTCGTCGGTCCCGCAGATGTAAATCGCATCGTAGCCCTTCATCCGCAAGTATCTCACGAAAGCGTCGGCGGGTATGTACGTCGACCTTAAATGCCCCAAGTGGAGCTTCCCGTTGGCGTAAGGCAACGCGGCTGTCACGATAACCTTCTTCACGTCCCCACCTCCCAAGATTCTAGGTATTTCTTTTGCTCGGGTGTCAGCTCATCGATGCGGACGTTTAGAGTCTTCAGTTTGAGTCTCGCCACCTCGTAATCGACTTCGTCGGGGACGGGGTAGACATCGGGCGGGAGTTCCTTCCCCTTCTCCTTCAGGTACTTCACCGAGAGCGCTTGGTTGGAGAAGGACATATCCATGACTTCGCTGGGATGTCCTTCGGCCGCTACGAGGTTCACGAGCCTCCCTTCCGCCAATAAGTACAGCTTTCTTCCGTCCTTGAGAGTGTACTCCTCCACGTTCTCCCTGATCTTCCTCTTGCTTACCGAAATGGACTCGAGGTCGGGGAGGCTTATCTCAACGTTGAAGTGCCCTGCGTTCGCCAATATCGCCCCATCCTTCATCACTTCCATGTGCTCCTTCCTGATCACGTCCTTGTTGCCCGTCGCCGTCACGAAAATGTCCCCTACCTTGGCCGCTTCCGACATGGGCATGACTTCGAAACCGTCCATGAGTGCCCTCAACGCTTTCACGGGATCCACTTCCGTCACGATGACGTGAGCTCCCATCCCCCTCGCCCTCATGGCGATCCCCCTCCCGCAGTGCCCGTAACCCGCTACCACGAACTTCTTGCCCGCTAAGAGGACGTTCGTAGCCCTCAAGATCCCATCTATGGTGCTCTGTCCCGTCCCGTAAACGTTGTCGAAGTCCCACTTCGTCCTAGCTTCGTTCACGGCGATTATCGGGTAAAGCAGTTTTCCTTCCCTCGCCAGAGCCCTAAGCCTAAGGACGCCGGTCGTCGTTTCCTCGCAACCCCCTACGATCCCGCCGGCCAATTCCCTCCGCTTAGCGTGGATCGTCGATATCAAATCGGCCCCGTCGTCGAGGGTGATCGTGGGCTTCGCGTCGAGAACCTTGTTTATGCACCAATAGTACTCGTCCGTCGTTTCTCCCCTCCAAGCGAACACGTGGATTCCTTCTTTGGCGAGGGCGGCGGCTACTTCGTCTTGCGTAGAAAGCGGATTGGAACCACATAACCAAACCTCGGCGCCTCCGGCTTTCAAGGTCTTTACGAGAACTGCCGTTTCTTTAGTGACGTGGAGACAAGCCCCTATTGTTAGTCCTTCCAAACACCTGCTCTCTTTGAACCGTTTTCTGATTTCCATGAGCACGGGCATCCTCTTCTCCGCCCACTCTATTTTCCTGAAGCCGTCCTCGGCAAGTCCTTCGTCCTTCACTTTGTAGTCCATACAAGCGAAAAGGAGGCATAGTAATAAACGGTTGGGGCTTCTTTTAAACCGAAAAGCCCTTTTATGTGAATGTCCGAACGCGTAAGCACGGGCATTAAGAAGCTCGACGAAATCCTAAAGGGAGGTTTCATCAAAGGCCGAACATATCTGATTTCTGGCGAAGCGGGAACGGGCAAGACTACTTTTTGCCTACAGTTTCTGAGAGAAGGTGCCCTCAAGGGAGAACCCGGCCTCTACGTCGGGATTGATGAACGCATTCCCATGGTGCTCGAGGACGCCCGCTCGTTAGGCTGGGAACTCACCAACCTGCCCTCCAAAATAGAATTCTCCGACATATCTCCCTACTTCCTCGAATTGAAGGCCAAGAAGCGACCCGCCGACATGGATTTCGCTCACTCGATAGTCGATAAGCTAAAGAGCATAATCGATGAAATGGGCGCGCGTAGGCTTGCAATAGACACGATAGTTCCCCTAGTTCCTCCCGGAGATCTTTCAACGATCAGGGATTTCATCCGGGAACTCATCTTCACCATTGAGGAAACGCTAAGATGCACTACAATCATCACTTCGGAGATCCCGGCGGGCACGAACAAACTTAGCCGTTATGGCGCCGAGGAGCTTTTCGCGTCAGGGGTTATCGTTTTGGGTTTTCACAGGAAAGGCAACAAACTTTTGAGAACTCTGCTCGTCAGGAAGATGCGGGCAACGCCCGTCGACCTCACCTATTACACGTTTGAGATTCGGGAGAAAGAAGGGATAGTCATAACCGGAACGCTCGGCTAGGCGAACGTGGAGATTTTTTCCTACCCCAACCTTAATAAGATGTGCGAGTTAGCACGGGCATGCCGAAACTCGACGACATATTGGGCGGAGGTTTTCCACGCGGGGCTCAGATTTTAATTGTTGGTCCCCCTGGATCTGGTAAGACGACATTTTGCGAGCAGTTCATCTTTGAGGGACTGAAAAACGATCAGCCCGTTGTCTACATGAGCACCACCGACCCCCTCCCCGTCATATTGGAGAGGGCTTCGTTCTTCGGCTGGGACTTCAAGAAACCTCTGCTTTACTATGTGGACGCGTATTCCTGCCAAGTAGGCGAGACCTCTCGGGCTAAATTCGCGGTTTCCGACATAACTGACTTAACTTACACGTCGAGGGGCGTGAGCTATCAACTTCTCTCGGCCGTTGAGGAAGCGGGCAAGAAGGGCTTCCTGCGCGTTGTAGTCGACTCCATATCGACCCTTCTCTTCCACAACGACGAGCGGGAAGTCGTCAAGTTCTGCAACTTTGTCACGAAAAAGCTGAAGGCGATGGGCTATACGGCCATTTACACGCTGGAGAAAGGCGCCCATCCGGAAAGCACGGAGAAGTCCATAGAATCACTCATGGACGGAATCATAGAATTCGAGGTGAAGGAGGACAAACGCTTCATAGTCATCCGCAAGATGACGGGCGTAAGGTCCGTCGCTCCGCTCGAATTCGAGATAACCGTCAGGGGGGTCGTAGGAGGACCTCCCGTCGAGATGCCCGTGAAGGAGGAGGTTCTTTCTCGCCTCGAGAAGGGAATAATGACGGGAGACTTGGCCATAACCTCAATAGTCCTCGAAAAGGCCATTAGAGCTGGCGTTAGATGGGAGGAACTCGCCGAGCTATTAATCAACGTGGCTGACCGGATAAACGAGGAATACTCGAAGTTCGTGTGGCTTTTCTCGAGGGAAGAGGCTTATCGAAAGGCTATTCCAAAAGTTAACGCTCTGAAGAAGGCGTGCGAAATCCTATCGAAACACATCGCGCCAGTCGGAATTCGAATTGCGGTAGCCTCGACCGTCCAGCATGATCCACTAAAGAAACTCGTTTCGGCCATTCTGATGTTGCACGGCTACGATACCCTCGACCTAGGCGTGAGGAAGGATCCGCGAACGTTGCTGAAAAGACTGAAGCGCGTCATGCCGAAGGCTTTTGCCCTATGTTGCATCTCTCCCCTGCGGGATCCGGTAGCGAGTGAGTTCACCTATCTGGCGCGGAGGGATTCGCTAAGCGAGAAAATCGTGATCTTGCTTATAGGATCCGACAGAAAACCATCAGAAGCAGCTTCGTTCGTATTGGAGGAGCTAGAGCGCGGATAGCAACCTCTCGACGGTCTTATTCACTTCTCTTTCCAATTCGTCCAAGTCTAAAGTGAGCAGTTTTCCTTCTTCGAGGAGGAGCTTTCCCTTCACGAAGACGTACTTCACGTCCGTACTTCTCGCCACGTAGACTAGGTGGCTGAACTCGTCGTAGAGCGGAATGCCTCCTGGCCTCGAGAAGTCAAGCACGATTACGTCAGCGTCTTTCCCGACCTCCAGAGAGCCTATTTCATCGTCCCACATCAAGGCTTTCGCCCCCTCTACGGTGAGCATCCTCCCCACTTTCGTGGCTGGCAGGCTTGTGGGATCCCTTGAAATGCCCTTTGCGAGCAAGGAAGCAAATTTGGCGGTTTCCAGCATGTCCAACGTGTTATTTGAACACGCTCCGTCCGTTCCAAGAGCAACGGTTACCCCAGCTTTTAGCAACTTCCTGAGGGGGGATATTCCCGAGCCTAACTTTAAGTTCGAAACGGGATTGTGAACGACCTTTACCCGCTTCCCCGCCAGTATTTGCACATCCCTTTCGTCTACCCATACGCAGTGGGCCGCCACCACCTTCTCCGAAAGAACGCCCAGCTTTTCCAAGTATTCGACGACGGAGGACGACTCTTTCACGGCAGGATGTTCCCCGTACTTCTCCTTTACCAAGCCGAACTCGCGCTCGGTTTCCGCCAAATGAGTATGGACGATCACCTGTCTTTCTCCGTACTTCTCCTGCATGTCCTCGGCAAGCGCGTGGAGTTCCTTCATGTACTCGGGATCCACCGTGTAGGGCGCGTGGGGATCCACGCTCACCCTTATCCTGCCCTCTCTGCCGTGCCACTTCTCGAAGAGCTTCTTGGTTTCCCGAATGTCCTCCTCTTTCCTCCAAGAGAAGCAAACGTGCCCTATCACGGCCCTTATCCCCGTTTCCTCGAACGCCCTCGCTTCTCCGTTCATGAAATGGTACATGGAATTGAGGGTCGTTACTCCCGCCTGTATGGACTCGGCGGCCGCGAGCTTCGCCCCCACGTAAACGTCCCCCTCGGTGAGCCTCGCTTCCAAGGGGAATATCTTCTCCTCGAGCCATTCGTGGAGGGGCAAGTCGTCGGCGTAACCTCTCAGCAAAGTCATCGCGGCGTGGGTGTGGGCGTTTACGAAGCCGGGCAGGATGATCCCGCGAGGGACATCTATCCGTTCGTAGCGGGGATACCTTCGTAGAATGATGTCTTTTTTCCCCAAATCAACTATTTTTCCGTCTTCGACGACCAAGGCGCCGCGTTTAATGACCGAGTTTTTCTCATCGAAAGTAACTACGCTCCTTCCGGTGAGCACCCACTCCATCTAGCTTCTTCTAGCGATAATTTTAGCCCATTACGCGGGCTATTTCCTCCGCTGCCTTTTCCATGAAGATGAAGATCATACCTAAGGTCGCTTCCCTGCCCGCCAAAGTGACGAAAATGAGCCTATCTCCCACGCCAGTAGCCACAATGGTTCCCTTCTCGGTTTCAAGGAGCAACCTCTTTAACTTGCCCTGTTCAAGCTCCCTAGAAGCTCTGGACGAGGAATCGAAAGCGCTGGCAACCATCGCCGCCACTTTCCTTGCATCTATGTCCGCTCTGAAGTTGTGGGCGACGAGCAAACCATCCCTCGTGACTACGGCGCTAGCAATAGTCCCACTTTTGGACTCAAAATCCCTCATGATTTCCATGAGCTTCTCTCGGAGTCCGGGCACCTCACTTAAAGAGGTCCTTTCAGTATAATAATCCGCCGATCGTAGGAAATTAGCATGGAAAAGCTCCCTTCAAAGGAAGTTGAAGCCTATTTCTCCCACGTTCTGGCGAAGCCTTGCAAGTTGCTCGGGATGGATTTGCTCGGAAAGGGGGTTCATGGGGCAGGTTACCTCGTCCGCTTGGACGTTGAAGGCAAAATCGTTGAGTTAGTAATCAAGTTCCTCGGGAACAAACACTTTGGGCACGATTATTTCGCCGACCGCTTGCAAGTCCTCGCCTACGCGAACTACACGTTCAACAAACTGCCCAAGCACGTGAAGGCAATTGACGTGGGCGCCATAACCGAAGACGGGCGGCTAATGTCCCTTGGCAAGTGCAGGGAACCTTTTCTGGTCATGGAAAAGGCTAGGGGATCTCCCTACGTCGAGGATTTAAACGCCATTAAGAAGCGACGTTCCCTCACTCGGCTCGACAGGGAGCGGGCGTTAAAACTCGCCGAATACCTCGCCGAAGTGCACGCCGTGAAGAAAGACGCTCCTTGGCTCTACGTTAGGAAGCTGAGGGACACGGTGGGGCATGGGGAGTGCATAATGGGGATCGTCGACACGTACGAGAACATCCACGAGCTCGGCTGGATCCGCCCCGAAGAATTCTTGGAACTCGTCAAGCTCTCGGTGGAGTGGTGGTGGAGGCTGAGGGACAAGTCGCACCGGCTAAGCAGGGTGCACGGTGACTTCCATCCCTTCAATATCTTCTTCCACGGCGACGACTTCACCGTCTTGGATAGGAGCCGAGGGGAATGGGGGGAGCCCGCCGACGACGTGACGTGCCTCACCGTGAACTACATATGGTATTCGATCCTCACTGAAGGAAACTTCTCCGGGGCCTTCGAAGAACTTTTCTACGCGTTCCTCGACAAGTATCTGGAGCTCACGGGAGACCGGGAGATGTTCGAAACTATGGGCCTGTTTTACGCTTTCCGGTGCGTGGTCATCGCGAATCCCCTCTTTTACCCCGATACCTACCCTGGCATGACGCCTGAAGTGCGGAGGAAGCTCATCAACTTCGCCTTGTCGGTTCTCAAGGAGCCCGTCTTCCGCCCAGAGAGGATAAACGACTACTTGGAAGGATGAGCCTTTATCTTCTCAAAACGTGGTGGAGGTCCCCTTCAAGGGCCCTTGCCCTCGCCTTGGGCGTCCTCTTAGCGGTGTCCATGTTCTGCGACATGAACCTAAACCTGACCGCGACGGGCGCCCACATGCTCGATGGGGTCCTTTCCAACCTTTACGCCGATTCCCTCGTCTACTACAAGCGTTCATCGAGCGAAAACTGGACGATTGAGGAGATAAATAGGGCGCTTACGAGCATCGAGGAAGTCGTCGATGTGGAGGCCATTGCTTACCTCCCCTTTTTCCTGCAACCCACCTCTTACCTGACCGCTGACGGGAGCAAAAAGCCTTCCGTGAAACTCACCGAAAACTTCTCCAAACTTGTGACGCTATCCATGTACGCGATCTCCGAGGAATTCCCCAGTAAAGTCGGCATGTCCTTGCTCGAGGGCTCTTGGAACTTCACCGGAATTTTGGTGTCGAAAGACCTCGCGGAAGACGCGAGCTTGAAAGCGGGCGATACGGTTCGGCTCGTCATCGAAATGGAACAGCCCAACTACACGATCCATTGGACATCCTGCCCCCTCCCCATAACAGGGGTTATCGAGCCTAGTGAGAATGCGACCGCCTACCTTACGGCTCAGATTTACAGGACTAAATACCTAGTCCGTCCTCCTAGGAAGTTTTACGCCATGTTTTTCCCGTACGAACTCCTAGAAAACGTCACAAGGTCCTTTCCTTTCGCCATCCAAGTATCCTTTGGCCACTACGTGTGGGCTAGGCGAAGCGAGCTCGTCGATCCTTGGAACTTGGACGCGACCAAAGAACGCTTGGATCTCTTCGAAGCGAGGCTTAGGACAGCCGTTCAGCCTTACGGTGCCGAGGTCTTTTGCTTCCTTAGAATGGCGGTAACGGCTTTATCCGGCATGATCGACTTTACGAGGTTTTTGCTCGGGGCTCTCTCTTTCCCCGTCCTCCTCCTCTGTTGGTACCTCGTGGTGACGACGGGTCACCTCATATCACAGGCGAGAAGGCGGGAAATAGGCCTGCTCAAAGTCAGAGGCTTTTCCTCTAACAGCATTCTAGCCTCCTACATAGTCATTGCCTTGCTAATCGGCTTGGGAGGAAGCTTGCTCGGAGTTCTTTTGGGCTCCTTAATGTTCTACGGCTACTGCTCCATGGCTAACCTCCCATTGCCGAGCAACCTCTTGGGGCTTGTCTTCAGTACGCCTACCCTCGCCATGGAAGTGTGCCTAGGTTGCTTCCTTTCGGTCGTCGCGTCCATCATCCCCGCTAGGACGGCGGCGAGGCTTTCCCCCTTGGAGGCGACTAGGGAGTACCTCGAAGCCGAAACTTCTGCCATCAAAGTGAGCAAGTGGGTCTTGCTAGCGTTGATCCTCGGCACGCTCAAAATGGTGGAGTGGGCCGCCGATTTCGACCCGGTGGAGTTCTTGTCCTCCCTGCGCGGGGCTCCCTTCTTCGTCATCGTTCCCTACTTCATGTACGCCATGTTCGACGCGCTTGTGCTTAACTTCTTGGGTCCCGTCCTTTTCATCTACGGGATATCGTGCGTGCTCATAGCCAACAAGTCCTTCCTTCTCCGCGTCGCCGACCTATTCGTCCGGCCTCTGAAATCTCTAAAATCGGTTATCTCGGGCAACTTAACGAGGAATCCCGCGAGGTTGTCGAGGGTGACGTTCCTAGTGGCCGTGTGCCTCGCCTTTTCCCTCATGACCGCCCTGCTCATAGCCTCCTTCAACGACCTCCACTACCGCTCTTCGAAAGTCGTCGTGGGATCCGATTTACGGGTCTTCGTCTTCGAGGGCACCGAACTGGCCTTCGGGGAAAACCTCAGCCGAGTCGAGGGAGTTTCGGTTTCGACCCCCGTAGTTTACGGATTGGGGGCTGAGGCCAAGCTCTGTGGGAGGGTTGATTATTACGCGGTTGATCCTGAGACTTTCGCCCAAGTGGCGTACTTAGAAAGGAACTTCTGCGATCCCCCGTTCGAAGAATGCCTCGAGCGAATGTCGGCCAATTCATCCTATATCCTGATAAGCGAAGCGCTCGCCGACGAGTACTACTTGAGAGTTGGGGACACCCTCTGGATACGCTCGCAAACGTGCATCCCCCTCCGGGAATTCATCCCGGTCAAGATATGCGGAATCGTTAGAACGATGCCCGGTTCGGCCGTTTCTCCCTTCGCGAAAACGCCGTTCATCGTTCTCAGCCTCGACCTAGCCGAGCAAATGGGCCTAGACCTCTCGGCGCCTTACTTCTTAGTTAAGCTAACGGACGGGAGCGACCCCCGCGAAGTGGCCCAGCGCATAAGGGAGGAGTTCCCGGATCAAGTCGCTTCCATCAGTACGGTGGAGGACGTGCTCGCCGAAAGCCCCACAACCCCGCTCCTTTCCTCCATATGTGCCTTCCTCGATCACTGCTCCATATGCACCGTGCTCGCCGCATCCTGTGGCCTCCTCCTTATATCAATCGTGAACGTAAGGGAGAGAATGTATGAACTGGGGCTCATGCGCTCTAGGGGCTTCTCGAGGCGAAATGCCGTGAAAGCCCTAGTCTACGAGGCGGTTATAGTGGTCTTCTTAGCCTCGGTCGTGGGGGTACTTTCGGGAGTCGTGTCGGCGAATGGACTCATACACATGATGGGGAGGAATTCCGCCGTTTCGCCTAATTTAATCATCCCGCTTTTCTTCTGGCTCGTTCTTTTCGGGACTTTCGGACTTTTAGTAGCTTTTTACTCGCTACCACTGGTGCTGTTCTTTAGAAAGACCGTCGTGGAAACCATTAGATTCAGGTGATCGAAGTGGGGGTTTCCGTCACCGCCGAGGACCTCGTGAAGGTGTATCGGCTCGGGAAGGTGAAGGTGACCGCCTTGCGGGGTTTGAACATGCGCGTCAAGTCCGGCGAGTTCGTGGCCATAATGGGCCCTTCGGGGTGCGGAAAGACGACCCTTTTGAACCTAATCGGCGGGTTGGATCGCCCCACGGCGGGGAAGATCTTCATAGGGAAGGGAGAATTGACGGCCTTGAGCGAAAGGGAGCTGGAGAAATACCGCCTGCTTGGCGTGGGCATAGTCTTCCAGTTCTTCAATCTCGTCCCCACGCTCACCGCCCTTGAGAACGTAGAGTTGCCCATGGCCTTGGCCGGGAAAGAACGGAGGAAAGAACGGGCAATGGAACTTCTAGAACTCGTGGGCCTCGAACATCGGGCCCACCACAAGCCCGACGAGCTTTCCGGAGGAGAGCAACAAAGGGTGGCGATAGCGTGCGCCCTCGCCAACGACCCGCCCTTGATTCTCGCCGACGAGCCCACGGGGGAATTGGACAGGGAGAACGCTCGCCTCGTCGTATCGCTGTTGAGGAGGCTGAGCAAGGAGCTGGGCAAAACAGTTATCGTGGCGACGCACGATTATTGGGTCGCGAAAGAAGCCGACAGGGTATTGCGGATGGAGGATGGCCTCATAGTTGGAGAATACGCCCCCCACGAACTCACCACCGAATCCGCAGCCATCGAAGAGGAGCTCACGAAGAGGCTGGAAATCGTCGAAGAAGAGATGTCGAAACTCGAGAAAGCTTTCAAGGAAGGCGAGATAAGCGCGGAGGAATTCGTTTCTAAATACTCGGAGCTCTCCTCGCTACGCAAATCTCTCAAGCGAATGCTAAGAACCCGATAATTTTTTTGAAAGCGCGTAAAAGGGCGCCGCGAACATGGTTAGGGAGCTTTCTGCGTGCCAGTAGGGCTTGCCGCTCGGGTATAGCGTCTCCACGAAAGAACCGAACTTCCTCACAATATTCTCCAGCTTTGATTTCACTTCCTTGGCTTCCTCGAGCATCCCCATACGCAATAAGCCCAGCGAAAAGAGCGCCCCTAAGTGCGGCCAGCAAACGGAGTGGTAAGAAATGCTCGGTAGGGCGCCTAGCCCCCTCAGCATTCGGATGGGGTACTTCCCCTCCCTGAGCTTGACGGGCACTTTCAGCAACTCCGATTTCAGCATGGCTTGGGCGCACGAACGCCTGATTTCCTCGTCGTACAGCCCTAGGTAAACGGGGTAGATGTTCGCGTCCGCCGACAAATAGGGGTCGGCGCCCAGATAATCGAGGAACTTCTCGCCCATCCAAAGGCGTTTCAGCACAGAGCCCTCCATTTTCTCCGCAACGCCTTCAACAAATCCCAAATCTTCCAAATCGAGGAACATGCGCAACGCCACGTGGTTCGCGTAAGCCGAAGAAGGCCTCAACACACTGTCTGCCCAGTCGAAGGGCCTGTCGGGCCGTATCATGTTCTTTTCCTCGTCAAAAGCCCATTTGAGCCAGTTTTGGACGAGTTGGTGGAGGAGGTCGCCGTATTCGGAAAGCAACCGCTCTTTCCTAGGGAACCTCTTTAGCATGTAAACGAGCCAAGGCAGGTTATCCACCCGTCTAAAAGGCAAGTCCGCGAACGACTTAGGCGAAGCGATCACCGATGGAACGTGGCCGCAACGCCCCGAAGCTTCCAAAATGACCCTGAGGACCCTTTCCCCATAATCCTCTCCCATCGCGAGCAGGATTCCTTCCCACGCCTTCCCCGTATCGGTGGGCCACATGCAACGGAAGTGGCCAAGTCCCGCCCACACGATGCCATCGGGCCTACACGCTCGACGTAAGTGCTTGAGGGCGAGCTCGGCTGGGCTTTCAAAGCCTAAACGTCTTATCCGCCAGCCGAAGAAAGTCCTGGCAATTACCCTAAGCGTCAGCATTGACATAATCGCCAATTTCCCCTTAATTCCCACAATCCATGACCCGTGTTATTTCAAATTGCTCGGTTATCTTAAGCCAGCATTTGGTTACGACATCAATTTAGATCCTAAGTCTCTTTCTAAGAGATGTCCGCTGGGCGAATTCTCGCCATCATAGCCGTAGCACTCCTGCTTCCGACGACTTTGGGAATAAATGCTACGCTTCCCGCGTTCGAGCGTCCCTCGACGATCCGGAGTGCGCCCGAAGAAAGTTCGGCGGTCTGTCACGCTCTCGCATCCGAAAATTCCTTAAGCGAGATTCCTCGCCCTGAAAGCAAAGAATTCCTAACCGTGACGCTCACATTCGACATCTCTGTACAATCCCTCGGCGACTACTCCATCATAAAGGCCAAAGGCGCAGGCACTTTGCGGGCAAGGGGGAAACCTCGCGTCCCCGTGAAGACCGTAACGATAGGATTGCCCCCCGACGCCGTGAACGTCGGGGTGGAGGCTTATCCCATCGAAGTCGATGAAGTGAGGCTCCCTTCACCTCCCTCGCCTTCCCCACCTCCGGTAGCCCGGCTCCCCGACCGCCTTGCCCCGCTTTGGGATCCTAAGCCCGAGCTCGAGCCTTGGGATAATTACTACCCCCGGCAAGTCGTGAAGCTGGTGGAGACCACGTGGTTCCGCCATTACCACGTCGCGATGGTCACCGTCTACCCTGCGCAAGTCCGATATGACCCGCCGTCGGCCCGTTTATACCGCAAGTTGACCCTAGTGGTCAAGTACGAGCGTAGCGGGGCGGCTTTTGAAAAAGTGCACGAATGGACGACGTTCGACGAAGTGGCCCGACGGGTCATAGTGAATTTCGAGGATGCGTTCCAGTGGAGGGCTAGGCCTTTGCAGACGTCTTCCAACCTCCCAGCGGGCGAGTACGACTACGTAATCATAACGCCGGAGGAGTTCAAGCCCTATTTTGAGAAACTCGCAACTTGGAAGGAGCAGAAGGGACTAAGGGTCAACGTGACGACCGTTGAGTGGATCCTTTCGACCTATTCGGGCTACGACGATGCGGAAAAAGTCCGAAACTTCATAAAAGATGCCTACCAGACGTGGAACATCAAGTACGTCCTCCTCGGCGGAGACTGCGCGTGGGTTCCCGTTCGGTATGTCTACCTCGATGATGCAGTAGATGCCGACTACGATGACGATTTCTTCCCGAACCAGGATGGCCGCTACAAGCTCACCGATTACTACTTCGCTTGCCTCGACGGGACGTGGGACGC
>CAYNNH010000023.1:0-14284 GCA_964398605.1 uncultured Nitrososphaerota archaeon
GATTCTAACTTAGGCATCGTCCTTAGGCAACAATTGCGATCCCAGGTACGCACCATCGAAATTAGCGACTTAGACGATGATGGAACCGACGACATAATCGTTGGGGGTGTGGGAGGGGACGTATTAGCCTTCTCCCCGTCCGGAGCTAAGCTCTTCGAAGTGAAGCCGTACGCCGATATCGTACGGGATATCGTCGTGCTGAATGCCAGCGTTGAGAAACAC
Organism: uncultured Nitrososphaerota archaeon; assembly: GCA_964398605.1. GTDB lineage: Archaea > Thermoproteota > CAYNNH01 > CAYNNH01 > CAYNNH01 > CAYNNH01. Next base: position 223 of record CAYNNH010000023.1, read on the forward strand.
GTAGGGTGTTGTTATAAAGACGGAACCTTGGTCGTGCTCGACGTGTTAGGGAATAGCCTGTGGAATTGTTCAGTATCTTCCGAAATCGTTGGTGCAACGAATTTGGACTTCGACCAAGATGGGTGGGACGAGTGTATTTTGGTGACGGTTGACGGAGAAGCGTACCCCATCTCCCGCCCAATAGCCCCCAGATTGGTGGAGAGATCCCCCGCAAACGGTTCGTGGACGAAGGTCATTCACGAAAGGCCGTGGGAGCCCTACAAGATCTCGGTACATTACAAGGTTGTCGACTACGAGTCCGGAATAGATTACGTGGATGTTTATGCCGAATGTCCCGAGAGGAACTTCTTCTACAAGGTGCCTAGGGTCTGTGCGGGAGGAGCCCCGACCGTGGAGAAGGACGCGACCATATCATCGAAGAGTCAGTTACCGTACGTCTGGTGGTGGATCGTCGTAGTGGATAGAGCCGGAAACGTGTACGAAAGCGAGAAGTGGATAGTTTACTGGGATATCTACGCGCCCGTCATCGAGTCCATCAGGGTATATGTCGATGGCGAGCTCGTTGATCCTAGCCTAATCGTTTGGACGGACCCGTCGAAGTCTATACAGGTCGAAATCACGGCGAGCGAGGTGGGAGGTGGGTTGCAAAGCGTTTCGGTTTGCATGGGGAAATGGGAAGTTTCGGCAACGCAGGTGAGCGGCGATCAGTATAACGGCACCTTCGTTTGCACGATCACGTCGAGTAACGCCCCTCCGGATACGTCTAGGGAAGGTAGCACTTGGAAAGTGAAGGTAACCGACGTGGCCGGAAATGTCGGCGAACAAGACATAGGTGTCCTTTGCGTAGACCTCAATCCCCCGCAATTAACCCTTGATCAGCCTGCGAACCGCACAACCGTGCAAAGCGGCGTTGTCCGGCTGAGCGTAAAAGGAAGCGATGAGGGCTTTGGGATAGAACACGCTTACCTCTACCTAAAGAATTACACGACGAATCCGAACCCGCCCACTCAATTCATCGGAGAAATGCTTTACGACGAAGCAACTGGGGTGTTTTATTACGACTTAAAAGCCCGGGATGGAGTTTACGGTTGGAACGTTACGTTGATTGACTACGCAGGACATCGAACATCCGAGAAATGGCTATTTCGGACGGAAGGAGAAAGTCCGCGCGTCATCGAGATGTACCCCGCCAACGGGACTTTGGTAACGAGTACGTATGCGACTTTAACCGTCACGGTTCAGGATCAAGGTTGGTACTGGGCTGTAGGGGGACGCTACGTGATGAGCAATGTTAGCAAAATCGTTTTCGAGTATGAAATAAGGGGCGTTGCGAAACGGCCTAAGACTAAGACAATAAGTCCCAATCCCGGGCCGATCAACGTATCGATAAGCATCCTTTCATCTGGCCCGTCGGATGACGGAATCGTAACGTGGAGAGTTACGGTATTTGACGCGGCGGGCAATAACGTCACATCGGGATGGAGGTACTTCATTTGGGATAATTATGGTCCGTTCGTTTCAGAAGCGTCGCCATCCGACGAGTTTACTCGGTCTTCGGTCACGTTGCGAGCGAAAGTGGGAGATTACGGCGTTGGGGTTGATACGTGCATCGCGGAAATTGACGGTCAGCAGTACGTGATGGAAGAAGCTGGGGATGGTTGGTACGTGGTTTACGTAAGCGGGCTCAGCCTAGGGGAACACACGTGGTATCTCACGGCCAACGACACGCTCGGGCACACCTCACGCCGATACGAATATAGTTTCATAGTCGAGGAGAATCCCCCGAGCGTCTGGATAGTGTCCCCAATAAACCAAAGCGTGCCTAAGAGAGTCGTTTTCAAGGCGAACGCCACCGATAGCGAATTATTGGAAGGGGTGGTTCTCATCGTCGATGGAAATCCTGTATGCAATATCACCCGCAAGACAGCTGGAGGGGTAGTCGCCACGTACGAGTTCAACGTGACGCTCACGCCCGGGCCTCACGTTTGGCAGGCGATGGCCTACGATCAAGCGGGGAACACGAACTTAAGTCGCGCGGCATGGATATATGTCGACGGGTACGCGCCTGGAGTGTGCGTGATAGATCCCGCCAACGGTACTGCATTTAGACATCCGTGGGTCGAATTCAAGATTTCAGCTTGGGACAGGGAAACGGGGCTTGGTTCCGTAACGCTTTACGTAGATAGAGCCCCATTAGCAACTTTAAACATCACAGAACTTTCCGAGAAAGGGTTCTCGGCCATAAACCTCACGCTACCCGATGGAGTACACGAAATTTACGTGGTCGCCTTGGATGGCGCAGGAAATGAAGCGAGGACATCCGTGATAACGATCTTGGTGGATGCAACGCCTCCCAAAGCAACCTTAGAAAGTCCAGAAGCCGGAGTGACGATCCACGAATCTGAGGTGAAATTCGTAATCCATGCGAGCGATATAGGCCTAGGCGTGCGCAACGTCGTCCTCTACGTGGACGGAGTTCCCGTAGGTAACATGACAGCGAAAGGCGGGGGGATTTACGAGCTCAAAATCGCCTTGCCTGACGGAACCCACACGTGGCAAGTGGTTGTCTACGACGAACTAGGTAACGAATTCGTTTCGGAAGCGAGGACATTTACCATAGTGGCCACCTATTTGGCGATGTTGTATGCTTTTCTGCCCTCCATAATCATCGTGGGCATCGTCTTAGCTGTCTGCTACCGCGGAATTTCCCGTCTAGGCGAAGGTATTTACCGAAGGAAATAAAGCAAGTTTCCTCTTTTTCTGAATGTCTGCCCGTTGCCCAGAGTGCGGAGGGGAGATGTTCTTCGACTACAAGTCGAAGCACTACGTTTGTAAGAGTTGCGGGATTATGCTCACTCCCATCAAGTTGCGCGAAGAGTGGGAGAAGATCAGGGAAGAGCTGAGGGCGGAAAGGGAGAAGTTGCTTGAGGAAGAGAGGAAGCAGAGGAAGTTCCTGTTGAAGAAGAAGTGGCTCTCCCGATGATTTCTTAGCCCCTTCGCCTATTTTTCTGATGTACGGGATCATCGTCGTAGGGCTCGCTGGCTCTGGGAAGACGTTGCTCACGAAGACCCTCTCCGAGTGGTTGAGGATGAAGAACGTCGATGTCGTGACGGTGAACTTGGACCCTGGCGTGGAAGAGTTGCCGTACATGCCCGACTTCGACATAAGGGAGAGCATAAGCGTCGTCGACATCATGGACACGGAAGGCCTCGGGCCGAACGGGGCCATGATAGCGGCCGCGGATAGGATCGCCGACGAGATAGAGGACATAAAAGCGCAGATAGAGGCTACGGGAGCTACGGTCGCCGTAATAGATACGCCGGGACAGATGGAGATCTTCGCTTTCAGGGAGAGCGGGAAGTTCATCGCGAATAACATCGTTTCTGGGGAGAAGGTGACGCTCTACTTGTTCGACGGCGTCTTCTGCAAGAACCCTTTGAACTTCGTGTCCGCCTGCTTGCTCGGCTCCGCTGTCCACATGAGGCTCCTCCTCCCCCAAGTGAACGTCCTCACGAAGACCGACTTGCTCAAAGAAGAAGAAATCCAGCGGATCATGGAGTGGGAAGACCCCGCTGTCCTCATGGACGCCATCGACAGGGAGGCGACGGGCACGGAGAGGGAGATGTGCATGGACATCGCCCGAGTGGTCGGCGAATCCCTCATACCGGAACTCATTCCCGTATCTTCTGTCACGATGGACGGCTTTCTCGACCTCCACACGGAGCTCACGCGCATACTCAGGGCGGGCGAGGAATTGGGCGAAGAGCCTAGCCTTTAGTTTATAAATCACTAGGAAAAATTACCTAGTGAATCTCAAGAAAATCTCTTTCGTGGCCGTGATGTCGGCGGCGGGTTGCGTAAGCAGGGTTGTTATCCCCCTTTACAACGTGAAGCCCGTCGCGTTCATCGCCATAGCGAGCGGAATGATCGCCGGATACGCGGAGGGCTTCGCGGTTGGGCTGTTGAGCATGTTCCTGAGCGACCTCTTTTTAGGAGTGGGACCTTGGACCTTTATCGATGCCCCTCTCATGGGAATGGCTGGCGCCCTCGGAAGCCTCTGGAAAGACAGGAACCCCTCGAGGGTCGAGCTAGGCGTCGGCGGTTATCTGATCACCCTCGCCTACGATGTGCTCAGCACGCTGGCGTTCTGCTTCCTCTTCGGCGTGCCCATCCTCGTCGGCTTGCTCATGCTCTTCTTGCCAGCGGGGAGCGTCCCTTACCCCTTCGGACCCGCCCACGAGCTAACGACCGCGATTCTCCTCTCCACGGCGGGACCTCCCCTGAAGCGCTGGGGTGGGAGGATTGGCTAGAAAGGAATGGATCCTCATCGCGGTTCTGCTCGCTTGGGCCGTTTGCTCCACTTCCCTGCTCGCTTACTATTATTTCCAGTACGAGGCAGCTCGAAGGCGAGGAGTGGTTGTCGTGGTCGACCTCTACATCGATTACGGAAACGGGACGGTGGAGGCGCACCGAGGGCTCGCCTTAACGTGGCCCAACAGCACCGTTTACGACGCGCTAAGGGAAGTAGCTTCCGTGCAGGGAGAGGTTTACCCCAACGGGATCCTAGTCACGTGCATAAACGGGGTCTGCAACAACGCGACGGCGAACAAGTACTGGTTCTACTACGTCAACGGGGAGTTGGCCCCCGTCGCGTGCGATTTATACGTGCTGGAGAGTGGTGATGTCGTGAGCTGGAACTACACGAGCCCCCCGTGGTAACATGATCGGGTGGCACTTCTTCGACAAGGAGGACATCGAGAGGTGGCTCAAGGCGGTTACCTTGTTCATCCTGTCAAAGGAGAGGATGGGGAGGTACAAGCTCGCCGAGATCTTGGGGATAAGCGAGGGAAAGGTTAGGGGCTTCCTGAAGAAGCTCTCCGAGAAAAAGCTCGTCCTCGCCAGAAAAGCAGGTTGCGTGATAACTCCCGAGGGCAGAAAGGAGTTGCTCAGGGAACTGAAGGCCCTCTGCATAAAGTACCTCGAGCAAGTTCACGCCCCGAAGCTCGGGAGCCCGACGGGCTGGCTCATGGTCATCAAGGGCGTGGGGAAGCGCATAAGCAACGGGATGAGGGAGCGCGACCTCACCGTCGTGGGAGGGGCGAGGGGTTGCACGTGCATGGTAGTCATGGGGGGCAAAGTCCTCGTCCCCTTCGACAAGAAGGAGAGGGTCCTGTTGGAAGAAGTCGAGCCTTCCCTCGCGAAGAAATTGCCTCCTGTCCTCGAAGAGGGAGACGGGATATTCTACGTCTTTGGGGACAAGTGGAGGAGCCTGAAGGCTTGCTTATTCCTAGCCTTAAGCCTCAAGAAGAAAGCGAGTATTTAGCGCTCTGATTCGAGCCATTCGGCGAGAACGGCCGCTTCCTCGTACGTAAGGGCCTCCCCTCTTTCCATCTTCTCCCTCGCCCGCTTCAGGATTTCCTCTTTGGAGCGCGAGACTTCCCTCTCGGGAGGGGATACGGTCCTTAGCTTGGGCGGTGGAGAGATCTCCTCCGCTCTCTTGAGCAGTTCTCTTTCCCGTTCCCTAAGCTCGTCCAATTTCTGCCTCACTCTTTCGATCTTTCCCCTCACTTCTAGGAAAAGCTCCCTCAGCTGGGAGAGTTTCTCCAAGTGGGATTCTCTTTCGCGGATTTTCTCCTCCACCAGCTTCCTCCTCCCCGCTATGAAAGCCCTTAAGCCCTTCATCTGGAGGCGCAAATCCTCTAGCTTGCGGTCGATTTCGTCGACCTTGCGGTAGAGCCGGTCGTACTTCCGCAAGGACTCCAGCTCCTTCACCACTTCCCGGTCTTCCTGCTTCGTGAGGGGCATGAGGACTTTCTCCTCGAGCTCGCGGATCCTAGCCCTCAGCCTACGCCTCGGGATGGGAATGGAGCTGAGGATTCTCTTCCTCTCCTCGAGAAGGGACTCCTTTTCCGCTCTTTTTTCGTTCAGCTCCTCCTTCAGTTTCTTTATTTCCCCCCTGAGGCTTTTTATATCCTCAGAAGCGAGGTTCTTCAGTTCTTTTTCCTTCTTCTGAGCTTCTATTATCTTGAAAAGCTCTTCCCTGAGCTTCTTCAGTTTCCTGATTTCCGCCTTTATTTTCCTTTCGAGCTTTTTCCTCTCTTCGACGAGCTCGCTTAGCTCGCTCACTTGAGGATGATCCTCGCGTCGACGACTTTCGCCCCTTTCTCGTACACCATGATGGGGTTGAGGTCGAGCTGGTCGATTCGCTCGTTCTCCATCATGAGGCGGGAGGCGGCGGTGATGATGTTCGTGAGGGTTTCGAAATCCGCCTTAGGAGCCCCTCGGTAGCCCTCGAGAATGGGGTAGGCCTTTATTTCGCGGATCATTTCCATGGCTTCCTCCTTCGACACGGGGGCGATTCGGAAGGTCACGTCCTTGAGAACCTCGACGAAAATCCCTCCCAGCCCGAACATGAGGGCGGGGCCGAATTGGGGATCCCTTATGCCTCCAACAATGACTTCCGTCGATTGGGGGGCCATTTCTTGGACGAGGACGCCGACTATCCTCGCATCGGGCTTGTGTTTGCGGACGTTTTCCATGATCTTCCGGTAGGCTTGTCGCACTTCATCGTCGCTCTTGAGGTCGAGAACGACGCCGCCGACATCCGTCTTGTGGAGTATGTCGGGCGATACTATCTTCAGAACGACAGGGTATCCGATTTCCCTAGCCTTCGCGACGGCTTCTTCTTCGTCCCTAGCGACGGCTATTTTCGTGACGGGGATTCCGTAATGGGCGCAGATGGCCTTCGCCTCGTGCTCCATGAGGTGTTTCCTCCCTTCCGAGAGGGCCTTTTCGATTATCTCGGCAGGAGTGGACATCTTGCTTTTACGGTTCAGCCAAATTTAGTGTTGTTGATCGAGCTGGTGGGCGTCATCCACGGACACCCCAAGAGCCTCAAGGAGGTAATCCGCAAGATAAGGGAATTCAAGCCAGAAGTCGTCGCCGTTGAGCTATGTCCCTTAAGGATGGCGGCGTTGAGGGATTTCATGGAGAAAAAAGCCCCTCTTTTCTTCTTAGGAGGAGGAATAATCCCTTCCCTCATGGGGGCGGTGGAGTGGGTCGTTCAGGGCATCACTAAGCTCAGGCCGGGGCTCGAGATGGCGGTGGCCATCAAGGAGGCGGAGAGGGTCGGGGCGGAAGTCGTTCCCATCGACAGGGACATCGCCATCACGTTAATGAGGCTGAAGTTCACGCCTTTCAGAGAAAAGCTCAGGATGTTGCTTGATTTCGTCGCGAGCGTACCCTTGTTGCCCTTCTTGCTCAAGGGCGAGGGGCCGAGCGTGGAAGAGCTCGTATCGAGGCTGAAAAGGAGGTATCCTTACTTCTACCGGGTTCTCGTCGAGGAAAGGGAGGAGTACATGGCGAATAAGCTCAGCGAACTGGACGCGATCTACGGACGCGTGCTCGTCGTGGTGGGCGCTGGGCACGTGAAGGGGCTCAAGGAGAAACTGGAAAAGCGTCAGCGTTACGAGTTTAAGATCGTGAGTTACTGGCCTTAAATTTCGCTTTCCCGAAGAGGACCAAGCCCTCCAAGGCCAAAACGGCTTCTTCAGGGCTGTCGAAAACGGGCACTCCCCGTTCCTCCATTAGCCTAGCGTGCTTCTTCGCGTGGGGGCCTCCGGGAGCGCAAACGACTAGCGGCTTGTCGTAAGCTTCGTTTATCGACGCCACCATCTCGACGGCTTTAGCCGCATCCAAGGCTGGGGATTGGAAGAGGAAAATGACGAGCAAGCAGTCGACGTTGGGGTCCTCCATGGCGGCCCTGATGGCGACTTCGTACCTCTCGACGGGAGCATCCCCGATTACGTCGATGGGGTTGAGGCACGAGGCATGCGGGGGGAGCTTTTCCTCTAGGCGTTTCACCGTTCCCTCCGAAAGGTTCGCCATCTTCAGGCCCAATGACTCGACGGCGTCCGTCGCGATGACCCCAGCTCCTCCCCCGTTCGTCACGATGCACACCCGATCTCCCCGCGAAGGAGGCTGCATGGAAAGGGCTTTCGCCTTCGCGAATAAGTCGGCGAGCGACCTAGCAGGAATGATTCCGGCTTGCTTGAACGCGGCTTGGTAAAGCTGGAAAGACCCCGCCAAGGAACCGGTGTGGGAGAGGGTGGCGGCGGCTCCCCTCTCCGTTCTCCCCGCCTTTAGGACGACTATGGGCTTCTTGCGGGAAACCCTACGGGCGACCTCGAGGAACTTCCTCCCGTTGCGCACGCCCTCGACGTACAAGCAGATGACTTTCGTCTGAGGGTCTTCCGCCAAATACTCCAGCAAGTCGGATTCGTCCACATCGGCAGCGTTCCCATAGCTCACGAACTTGCTCATTCCTATGCCCAGCAAGGAAAACCAATCCAAGATAGCGGCCCCCAATGCTCCCGATTGGCTCACGAAGGCTATGCTCCCCGGCTTCGGCTTTCCTTGGCGGTCGGAAGGATTGAATATCGTGTCCATCTTGTTGTGGGCGTTGTAGACGCCCAGACAATTGGGCCCTATTATCCTCATGCCGCGTTCTCTGGCGATTCTTACCACTTCCTCCTCCAACTTACGTCCTTCTGGTCCTGTCTCGCTAAAACCAGCGCTTATGATGATCGCTCCTTTCACCCCTTTCTCCGCGCAGTCCTCCATGACCGAGGGAACCGCTTTAGCGGGAATGGCGATTACGGCCACGTCGACGGAACCCGGGATCTCCTTGACGCTCCGGTAGACTTTCCGCCCGAAGACCGTCTCGCCCTTTATGTTGACGGGGTAGACTTCCCCCTCGAACCCGCCGAAGAGTAGATTTTCCATGAGGGCTCTGCCGATCGTCCCGGGCTTCTCCGATCCCCCTACTACGGCGATGCTCTTGGGGTTAAAGATGGGGTCGAGGGACAAGTCATCTTTTATGGACGCGGGTTTTTATCTCAAGTCCCCTAAATTGGGGAGCGTGAGCAAGAAAGGAAAGACGTTGATCCTCTGCGTCGATAGGGACAACGATGTTGGGGTCAAGGCGGGAGTAAAAACGCCTATCATTGGGAGAGAGGAAAATCTCAAGGCCGCCATGAAGCTCGCCCTCGCCGACCCAGAAGAAGCGGACGCGAACGCCATTTTCGGGGCGATCAAGCTTTACGACGCGGAGAGGAAGAACTTCGACGTTGAGATAGCGACCATAGCGGGGTCGGAGGTGGGAGGGGTCGTCGCGGACAGGAAGCTTTCTTCCGAGCTCAGCGAAGTCCTCGAAAAGACGGGGGCGAGTGAAGTCATCCTCGTGACGGACGGGTACAAAGACGAAGAAATCATCCCCATCATCCAATCGAGAATCCCCATTGTCTCCATACGCAGGATCGTCGTGAGGCACAGCGAGAGCATAGAGGAAACTTACGCCGTCCTCTCCAGATACCTCAAGGAGCCCAAGTGGTCGAAGGTCATCTTGGGCATCCCTGGGCTCATCATCCTCGTCCTCATAGGGATGGCCGCCTTGAACATGCTTTCCTACGCTGGAATGGCCATCGCCGCCATCATTGGGGGCTATTTGGTCGTCAAGGGGTTCGCCGTAGACAAGAAGATGTCGGAGCTCTATCGTAGCATGAGGGAAATCACCCTTCAATATCCCTTCGGCTACGTGAGGCTTTTCGTGAGCCTCGCGGGGCTCATCATATGCCTCATAGGCATCTACATGGGCTGGATGAATGTCGCGGGAATTCCTGCGGAGGAAGTCCTAGACATCCCCTACCTCGTGGGGAGGTTCCTCGAGGGATCGGTCATCCTCGTAGCTGGAGGGGTCGTCTTCGCGCTCTTGGGCAGAACCATCTGCCACATCCTAGAAAGGAACCCTAGGTACTGGATCAACGTGGTGGGCATAGTGGCGACGATCTCCATAGCTTGGGTTCTCTGGGAAACTCAGAAGATTCTTCAGGCGAGGACCCCGACTTACCCGCCTTGGAACTTGATGATAGCGTCCATCTCGGGAGTTTTGCTCATTCTTGGCGCATCCCTCTTCGCTTTCGTCGTGAGCGGAAGGGAGCGGGTTGGTTAAGGTAGCCATCATCGCCGGGACGGGCTACGAGGACCTCGCCGAAGGGGAATGTTTGGAAGTGGAAACCCCCTACGGGAAGGCTTTGCTCAGGGAAGGGGAGCTCGGGGGTAGGAAAACGTTCTTCTTGCAAAGGCACGGCAAGGGGCACGCTTTCCCTCCCCACCGGATAAACTACCGGGCGAATATCTGGGCGCTGAAGGAAGTGGGCGTCGAGCGGATATTGGCGGTGAACTCCGTTGGGGCAATAAGCGAGTGGCTGAAGCCCGGAGATTTGCTCATCCCCGTTGACTTCATGGATTTCACGAAGAGCAGGCCCCTGACGTTTTACGAGGAGTGGAAAACGGTGCACGTAGATCTCAGCCAACCCTTCTGTCCCGAGCTCTTAGAATGTTTGCGCGAGGCCTTCCGAGAAGTGGGGATCCCCATTAAAACGGGCGTCCTCGCGTGCACGGAAGGGCCTAGGTTAGAGACCCCTGCCGAGATAAGGGCGTTGAGAGTCCTCGGGGCGGACGTCGTCGGCATGACCCTCGTTCCCGAGTGCGTGTTGGCGAGGGAGCTGGAGTTGTGCTACGCGAGCGTGTCCCTCGTCACCAACATGGCGGCGGGAATCGGGAAACCTATAGAAGCGGAGGAAGTGAAGGAAGTCGTGGGATCGAGGAAGGAACTCGTCTGGAAGGTGTTGGAGGAAGCCGTGAAGCGGATACCCGAGGAGAGGAATTGTCCCTGTTCTAGGGCTCTGAGGGGGGCGAGGCTGTAATGCTGAGGGGACTGCTCAGGCTCATGGGGATTTACAAGCTCTACGAGCTCTGGCTCAAGCAACAGATAAAGGACGGGAAGATGCCCGAGCACGTCGCCGTCATCCTCGATGGGAACAGGCGTTGGGCAAGGCAAAGGGGGTTGCCTCCTTGGGCGGGACACGAGGAAGGGGCGAAGAAGGTGGAAGAATTCCTCCAGTGGTGCCTCGACCTAGGCGTGAAGACGGTCACCCTTTACGCCTTCTCGACGGAGAACTTCAACAGGAAGCCCGAGGAAGTGAGGGAAATCATGCGCATCATCAGGGAGGAGGCGGAGAGGCTCTTGGACGACGAGAGAATCCATAAGCACCGCGTTAGGGTGAAGGTACTCGGCAGGAAGGACCTACTGCCGGAAGACGTGAAGAAAGCCTTGGAGGAAGCGGAAGAAAGGACGAAAGAATATGATCAGCACTTCCTCAACCTCGCCGTGGCGTACGGAGGTAGAGCGGAGATAGTGGACGCCATGAAGAAAATAGCAGAACTGGTCAAAAAAGGAGAGTTGAAGATCGACGAGATAGACGAGAAAACGGTCGAAAGATGTCTATACACCTCCCACCTGCCCAAGCCCGACCCGGACATGATCATAAGGACATCCGGCGAGGAGAGGCTCAGCAACTTCCTCCTCTGGCAGTCGGCGTACAGCGAGCTAATTTTCCTCGACGTTTACTGGCCCGATTTCAGGAAGATAGACTTTCTCAGGGCAATAAGGACTTACCAGAAGCGGCACAGGAGGTTCGGGCGCTAAATAACTAGGAGTTCGCGCGTGAATTCGGCAAGCCTTTCGGCCTTGTCCTTGAGGATGAGGACGGTGTCCTCCACCCGTATCCCGTACTTGCCGCGCACGTAGATGCCAGGTTCGATGGTTATGATGTTCCCTTCATCGAGGACTTCCTTGCTCGTGGGGCTTATGCGGGGGGGTTCGTGGACATCGATCCCTACCCCATGCCCCAAACTGTGGACGAAATACCGGGACAACTTCCCCAGCTTCTCCCTCGCCGCTCGATCGATTTCGTTGGCGGGCACGCCCTCCCTAGCCTTCTTAAACGCGGAATCGTAAGCCGAAAGGACGGCACGGTAAGCCTTTTCTTGCTCCTCGGGGCACTCTTCAAGCCAAAAAGTGCGCGTGAAGTCGGAGCAATAGCCCCCATAGTAGGCCCCCAAATCGACCGTTACCGGTTCTCCTACGGATAGCTGTTTATCGGACGGACAAGCGTGAGGATAAGAGGTCCTCTTGCCCGAAACGACGATTATGTCGAAGGCGTGGCGTTCCGATCCCGCAGACCTCATGGCGTACTCTATCTCGGCGGCCAGTTCGAGCTCGGTCATGCCAGGTCTCGCTTCTCCAACTGCGGCCTGCAATCCTATGATGGCTAGCCTAGCGGCTTCCTTCATAAGAGAAATCTCCCCCTCGTCCTTCTTCTTGCGCAGTTTCCAAACGATGTCGTCGAATTCCTTGATAAATCGCTTCCTCAATCTTCTGCGGAGGAAAATCGACTGTGAGAGGCTCAAACGCTCGAAGCCTATCCTTCGGCACTTCCTCTCCTTCAGCAATTCGACGACCCTCTTGATGGTCTTCTCCCCGACGGGAACGGTGGCGATCTCCACCCCTCTGGCCTCGTCGAAGGCTTTGTTGCTGTCGAGCACGGGGACAATGAGCAAGGGGCTCTCGCCGGGGCATACGAGCAGGGATCCTAGGCCGCGAAATCCCGTGAAGTAGTAAAGGCTACTGGGCGTGTTCACCACGTACGCGTCGTAGCCCTTCTCCTCGAGCAGGCGGGATAGCTTTCGGAGCCTACGCTTGAAAACCGCCTCCGACACTAGACGCTTCACGGTTGGAAAATAACGCTTCCTATGTCATAGATGGTCGTCGGCGTCGAGGAAATCATGGAACACGTCATGGACATCAGAAAGCAATTGGGCTTGAGGGTGGACGTGCGACCGCGCATCGTCGATGTCGTGTATCGGGAAGAAGACGACGCCCTTTTCATCATCGTCGGGGATCGCACGGATAGGGTTATCCTAGTGGGGCCTGGCTCTTGGGTGGCGGTGGAATTGAAGAAAAGGCTTGGGGTGAGGGGGCTGGGCATTAAGGCCCTCACCGATATCCAGATAAAGCAGACGAGGGTTAGGGAAGCCGTTCAAGCGATAAAAGAAGTGTCTAGGGCTACGGGGATCGAGCTACTTGAGGAAAGAATAGCGCCTATCGTGGAAAACGAGCTGAAGTACCCTAGGCAGGATTTCGTCCGCTTTGAGGAATTGGACCAACCCGGAGTCGTCGTCGCTTACTCGGGCGGCGTGGATAGCACCGCCAGCCTGTACCTCTGCAAGCTCGCGGGGTTGAGGCCCGTCGCGATTACATCTGCCCCGGGGACGTGGATGGTTCCCAAGATCAGGCGGAGGATCATCGACCGAATAGTGGAAGAGCTCGGCGTGGAGCACGCCTACGTCAGCGACCCGGAATACGAGGACTTGCTCGAAAAAGTGTTGCAGAACCGCACCCATCCTTGCGGGCAGTGCCGTAAGATCCTCGAAAAAGTCATGATCAAGGAGGCTAGGGAAAGGGGCGTGAAGATCGTCATATTTGGGGACCTACTCCCCACGGGAGCATATTCGGTGAGGGTGAGGAACGGCGTGGTGTTCTTGGCGCTCCCGGCGGCCATGGCGCTCACGAAGACCGAAACGGAAATCATAGCCCGTAAGGCGGGGCATCCCGGGCTCACCTTCTACTACGGGTGCCCGTTGCTCCACGAAGTGCACCGGAGGTTCCCCGGGAGGAGGTACGCGTCCATGCTGAGGGTCTTGAGGAAGGTGAGGGCGGGAATCCTAGAGCCCGGGCAGGGGATCCGCTACATAAAAGACATACTCAGCTACTAGGACCAGGGTCCCAGCTCCTCCATTCTTTCCGCCGTGAAAGACACGGTGGTCGTGAAGAAGAGGGCGGAGGCCTCCAGCTGTCCCTTGATCACTATGTGTTCGGGGGTCTGGTCCATGATTGCGGGGAGGAGGCTGGGCAGGGAGAGGAGGAGGAGGATGTTCTGCTGAGCCTTGAAGCGGGAGGAGCCCAAAGCCTTTATGGAGAAGGGAGGGGCTTCGCCGGGACCCGCGTATATCCCGTCTATGTAGAGGTCGTACGTGACATTCCTGACGTAAATCTCGACCCAGCTCGGGTTCGTCGCCTCGAGCGTGATGTTGAGGACGAGGGAAGATTGCGTGAAGTCGACGACTTCGACGGAAACGACCCGAACTTTTATCGAGGAG
>CAYNNH010000024.1:0-14204 GCA_964398605.1 uncultured Nitrososphaerota archaeon
ACTTCAGAGGACCCCAGAAGTTCCTAGGGTCGCCAATGATGTCGACGCCGTGGTTGTGTGGATAGAGCCCCGTGAGGATGGAGGGGACCGACGGAAGGGTCCAAGGGGATGCGGAAATGGCCTTCAGCTTGGCGTCGAGCGAGTCCAAGAAAGGCGTAGTTTGTTCGGGGTGGCCAGCAAAAGAGGCGTTGCGATACCTGAAACAATCCACTACGATAATGATTACGTTGTAGTTGGGGTGTGTCGAAAAATCTACTTGGGAAAGCAACAGGGGGGCGACGTACGATGATCTCCGTGCGAAACTGTATGAGAGCCGCTTTACTTCGGTTTTCCGCTTCCAATACGAGTAAAGAGTCCTGAGGAAGAGGTTCCAAACAAGGGAGTAAGCTTTAGTACGCCTCAAATGGGCGTGGAGCCTCGTTTTCAGCGTTCGGCGAACATATCCCACATTAAATGACCTTTTGGATTTATTTTGACAAGAATCGCACGAGCCTCTCCTCGTACATTAGCAAGATGGACAAGGGGCGTGCTAGCGGTCCGAACCTCTCGAAGAAATCCCTCAGCCACTCGACATCCCTCGGCCCTACCCCTTTTAGGATGGGGAGGAATGAAGCGTAGCAGAAGAGGAAGAAAGGCGTCGTTATCAGCAAGTTAACTAAGCTACTGAAAAAGGATGAGCCCGAAGGCAGGATCCAAAGAAGTGCGTAAGCAAGACAAGAAGAAGCGGTCACGGCGGCGACGATCCCCGCTTCGTCCCTAATCCTAATTGAAACCTCCCTTCTACGGGCCTTAAGCAAACCGTAGGAAACGAGGGAGGCGTTCGAAATTAGAATGGCGACGAGAACCCCCAAAACCCCGTACGACTGAGCTAGAAAAGTGCCGATCGTGAAGATGGAAGCGCAGTAAGTCAGCATCATGAAAAGGGTCTCTTTGGGCTCCCCAATCCCGTTGAAGAAAGCTTCTAGGACTTTGTAGCCCACGCAGGAGTAAATGAAGTTGGCGGCTAGGAGGGACAAGTACAGGGGTGCGAGGGAGTACTGCCTGCCGTAGAGGACTCGCACGATGTCTCGGGCGAGGATTATGGAGAGGGCGGCCAGCGGCAAGATGATTATGGAGTGGTACTTAACGAAGAGGCCGAACAGTTTGCGCACTTGAGCCCGATCCTTGCTCAGATCTAGCTCGGAAAAAGCGGGGATCATCACCATGGTTAAGGGGGCGGAGACGAGGACGAAAGCTTGGGAGAACTTCTGCGCGACCCCGAAGTTGCCCACTTCAACATCTGAGGCAAAGAAGGCGAGAAGTATGTACTGGTACTGAGTCGCGAAGGCGGAAACTAGGAGGGACGCGTAGGCGAGCCACCCGTACGACATGAGCTCTTTCGCCACGCTAAGGGAGAAAGCGAACGAATGTCTCCCAAACTTCGCTATGAGGAAGAGGAAGCCCGCTAAGGAAGTGAAGAGGGACGCGAGCACGAAGCCGAACAAAGCCCCTCCCACGCCGAGTCCCAAAAGGACTAAAGATGTGGCAAACAGAGCCTTCAGCGAAGCGTAGAGGATTCTCAGAAAAGTGCTCTTGCTGGGTTCGCCAAGCCCCGTGAAGGAGTGGTAGAAGATGGCGAAGAGGCTCTGGAAGAGTATGAAAGGGGATATTATGCGAAGGAAAACGGCGAGTTCCTCCCTCCCCAGAATTTGAACGGCCAAGAAGTCTGCCGCAGAGTAGCAAATTAGGAAAGCCAAGAAAGCGGTGGAAGCTCTGATGACCAGTCCGGTTCCCACGAAAATAGGGACACTTTCCTCGTCTCCGCGGGAGCGTAACTTGCCCGGAAAGTACAAGAGAGCATGGTTGAGGCCTAAATTGCAGAGGGGGACGAAGAGGTACGGAATTACGAAGGATAATACATAGAGGCCATAATCGGACGGTCCCAATAGCCTAGCAATCACTATCATTGCGATAAACATAACGAATCTCGCGTAAAGGTCCCCGCTTAGGAGAAGTAAACCACCTTTCGCCGTTTTACGGGCTAAGGAAAGCCATTTGGCGTCTTCTGACACTACTATACTGGCCGAAGAGCTTATTAGGTTCACGTTGGGCGTTTATACAGTTTTTGGAATAGTAGCTCACGCGCGAGATCGAATGCGCAAATTTGCTTAAACAATAGTTAACTTACTTGTGAAAGGCGTTATCCTACATGGCGGGGCTGGCACCCGTTTGCGGCCGCTTAGTTATAGCGGGCCTAAGCAACTAATACCCGTTGCCAACAAGCCCGTTTCGCAGTATGTCCTAGAAGACTTGGTTTCTTGCGGTATAACGGACGTGGCTATAATCTTAGGGGAAACCTTCCCCGAGCTGGTGAGGGAGCACTACGGCGACGGGTCCAAGTTCGGCGCGAAGATCACCTACATATACCAAGGCAAACCCCTCGGGATAGCGCACGCGGTTGGTCTCTGCGAGGAGTTCGTCGGAGACGAGAAATTCGTGGTTTATCTGGGAGATAATCTGCTCCAGCACGGAATCGGGCCATACTTAAAAAAGTTCCAAGAAAGCGACGCGGACGCCATGGTGTTGCTGAAAGAAGTCGAGGATCCTAGGAGGTTTGGAGTAGCCCAATTCGACGAGCAAGGGAAACTGGTCAAACTCGTGGAAAAACCCCGTGAGCCACCTTCCAATTACGCCCTAGTCGGGGTGTATTTCCTGACTCCAGTCATTTTCGACATGATTAAACGCCTGAAGCCGAGCTGGAGGGGGGAGTACGAGATAACCGATGCCCTCCAAATGCTCATCGACGGCGGGTACAAGGTAGATTACGCGATTGTGGATGGTTGGTGGCTTGATACGGGCAAGAAAGACGACATACTTTACGCGAATGCCCTCATACTCGACGAGAGGATAAAAAGGCGCATCAAAGGGGAGGTAAAGGACTCGAGGGTTGAGGGGAGGGTTTACGTGGAAGAAGGAGCTCGCATCGTATCTAGCAAGGTGCGAGGACCCGCCATTCTGGGGAAGGGATGCCTAGTGGAGAATTCTTATATAGGCCCCTATACCAGCATAGGGGACGGAGCTCGAATCATCAATAGCTCGGTCGAGTACAGCGTGATCCTAGGAGGAGCAACCATAAAGAACGTAATTAGGCTAGAGGAAAGCCTCGTAGGTAAAAACGCAACCATAATTGGTGAAGGGAAAAAGGGAGTAATGCGCTTACACGTCGGGGATTATTCCGTCGTCGAGTTAGGCTAAAGGAGCTTACCTTCGATGGTTATTTCCCTGAGGAAATCGTGCATTTCCAACAGGTGCTTGTACCACTTGACGGTGATGGTGCGGGGATCGTCGGGATCTAGCTTGCCCTCTTCCAAAGCCTTCCAGACTTCCCTAGCGCCATCCTTTATGGAGAAGGACGGGCGGAAGTTCAGCGTTTCTCTTATTTTCCTGAACGATACGCGGTAGCTACGCTTATCGGGGCTCCCATACCACTCGTACTTGAACTCCTGGCCGCAAGCGTCCGCTATCGTTTTCGCCAAGTCGAATATCTGGATGTTTTGCTCGTCACTCCCCACGTTGAAGATCTGCCCGTTGACGAGTTCCCTATCCGCCTCTATGACTTTAATGAAGGCCATGGACGTGTCCTTCACGTGGACGAAAGGTCTCCACTGAGTTCCATCCCTCATCACGCGGATCTTGCCTTCCTTGAACAGGGCCCTAACCATGCCGTTAACGGCCAAATCAAATCGCATGCGGTAGCTGAAGCCGTAAACCGTAGCTTGTCTGAGGGCGGTGACGGTGAACTTCTCATCCGCTAAGGGCAGGACTCCTTCTTCGGCTAAGCGGTTTGCTTTCGCGTAGGTCGTTAGGGGATTGAGGGGGGATTGCTCGTCGAGTATCCCTGGCTGGAAACCGTACACGCTACAGCTACTGGCGAGAACGTAGCGTTCTACTCCTTTCTTCTTCGAAAGCTGGGCCACGCGAACCCTTCCTTCGTAGTTGATTTCCAACGCCTTACGGGGGTCTAGCTCGCACGTCGGGTCGTTCGGCAAGGCCGCCAGATCCATGACAGCGTCCACTCCTTCCAGCAACTTGGGGTCGAACCACCGGATGTCGTCCTTAACGATCTTGATCTGATCCTCTATGTCCTTCAGGGAGTCCCTCCCGAAGAACAAGCGATCGAGCACGATGACATCGTAGCCCCTTTCCAAGAGGAGCCTCACGAGTATGGAGCCAATGTAGCCAGCGCCTCCCGTAACGAGAACTCTCATGTCCTCTCACCCCTCAAGACTTCCATGGCCCTCTGAGTGGTGTGGAAATCAGTTTTGAGGATGTTACGCGTTTTCTCGCAAAGCAGGCTCGAATCCCTTGGACGGGGGGCAAACCACCGGAATTCATCCATGGTGATTTCTTTGATCAAGGAAGGGTCGTACCCGAGCGTTTCGGCCACTTTTATCGCGAATTCGTAACGGCTCATTTTCTCGCCCACGATGTGGAAAATCCCCGTCAATCCCCGCTCCACAATTTCCAAGATCGATTCGGCGAGCAGGGTTGCTTGGGTGGGGGTCGTGTACTGATCCACGAGGGCCTTGACCTCCTCCCCCGCCGACAACTTCTCTACGAGGAATTTCGCGAAGTTCTTACGACCGGGACCGAAGCCGTAGATGGAGCTCGCTCTGACGACGGCGGAATCGAGCGGAGATGAAAGAGTGGCTATTTCTCCCCCGAGCTTCGTCAAGCCGTAGTAGTTTATGGGACAAGGAGGGTCGTCCTCGGCATACCCCCCTTTCTTCCCGTCGAAGACATAATCCGTGGATAAGTAGAGCGCATATTTGCAGTATTTAGCCGCCAAACGCATCACATTTAACGTCCCCACGACATTGATGCGCCAGGCAAGCGACTTATCGCGCTCGCAACCGTCCACATCCCCGTAAGCGGCTATGTGAATCACCGCGAGGGGGCGATGGTTCTCGAAAACTCTTCTTAAGGAATCTAGGTCGGTTATGTCCACTCGTGCTTTGAAGAAATTGGGATCCTCTATAGGAATTTCGTGGGTTAAGTGCGTTCCCACGACCTTATATCCGCGCTTAAGAAAGGCCATTGCAGTACGGTAGCCAGGCAAACTGCTCGCGCCAGTTATGAGGACGGTGCTCATTTGTGGGGGGGTCGGAACCAATCCCAAGGCTTGCCCACTCTCGGATCGTCTTCCTTGCCGTTTATCCTAACGGGAACCACGGAAGGATCGTTCCAAGGACGTCTCTCTTCGTCGGGGTTTTCGTAATCGTAAAGCCGGTTGACGAAGTAAACCACGACAGCGGGCCTATCGCCAACTACCTTGAACCCATGCCAGTAATGGCCGGGGACTCGCAGGAGTTGCATGCGATCCTCTGTTAGTACGACTTCCACCAAGTGCCCTTTGGTTGGAGAGCCCTCCC
Source organism: uncultured Nitrososphaerota archaeon (assembly GCA_964398605.1). Lineage (GTDB taxonomy): Archaea > Thermoproteota > CAYNNH01 > CAYNNH01 > CAYNNH01 > CAYNNH01. The sequence goes on from CAYNNH010000024.1 coordinate 5,412, forward strand.
TGTCGTCGTAAGCGCAGACTTTTATCGAGCCTTGAACGACGAGGAAGTAATCGACTTGGCCCCTTGCGTGGCGGTGCCAAGCCCTCACGATGCCAGGATAACTTACCGACAAATTTGCTTGTACTATCGGTTCATCGATTATTTCTTTCCAGTCTTCACGCATGATCTCCGTGAAAATTCCCCGTTCGTCGGGAAACCTGACTAAATCGACTATCTTAACGCCCGGAAGGGGTAATTCCTTAACTGCACCTAAGAGGGGCATCTTTTACTTACGACCCGCAAATAATTGTTCGTCGGTGAAGTTGCATAGATTCTTCACGGAAAGCAACGTCCGCTCGAGCAAACAAATGTGATTCGACCAATCAAATTCCAAAGCCCTGCAGGTGGCCTCCTTGGCCAATTCTTCGCGAAGCGATTTATCGGAAAGAATTTCGATTATTACGGAGGCCATTTCCTCTCTATCGTAAGGCCGAACGAGAAAACCGGTACGTCCGTCCACTATCGTTTCCCGCGGACCTCCCTCGTCCCAAGCAACAGGGACACAACCGGCCGCCATGGCCTCGACTATTGTCATCGAGAATTCCTCTTGAATGGCGGTACTGCAGAGGACCGGGCAAGCTTTGTAAAAGGAAATCAGCGTCTCCTCGGAAACCTCCCCGAGGATGCGCAACCTATCGCGAACTCCTAGATCGCGGGCCAGACGCAATAGATCCTTTGTATGTTGCGACGTTTTGCCGATGAGAAAAAGCTTGGCTTCGGGTACACGCTTTCGAACTTCCTTGAAAACCTGAAGAAGCCAGTCGAATTTCTTCTGCGGGACGTGACGGCCCACGGAAACTACGCTGTATTCGTCGGCGCCATACTCCCGGGCGATGGATGGCGAAACCCTCGAGTACAAGGATAAGTCGACTCCGGGATAGCAGACCTCAGGTTTTACTCCGTAGATTTTTTCCGCCTCTTCTGAAGTGAGCTTGCTATTGGAAAGGAAAGCGTCGGCGTTTCTCACCGAGGCCTTGTCTATCCTACGCATTAAAGGAGCGATGAGGGAAAAAAGCGCGCCCTTAGATCCGTAAAACCACGGGCTACAGATGTCTATGGGGCGGGGATATAGGCGACGCCAAGGATTGTGCATGTAGAGGACATAAGGAATGCCGAGTTCTGCCTTCGCCTTCATGGCCACGTAGGGGCCTGGCTGGTTGTGAGCGACGATCACATCCACATCGGGCAAGGAGTGTAGCCAAAAAGATATGAGGCGAGCTAAGGGCGGCGGAGATGGAATGCCGTGTAACCTCCTAACTGATACTTCGCGAGGGAGCACATCGGCGAATGTCCCTTCACGAATAACGGGGGCGAGAATGGTCACCTCATGCCCTCTTTCGACGAGCCCCTTTGCCTGGTGGGCAATGACACGAGCTGTCCCTCCGCGAACGGCAAAGGCGGAGTTTATGATGGCTATTTTCATAAGAAGGGCTTGCAGGCGAAGAGGCAGTACGGAGAGCCCTCGATGGCACACTCGAGTTCTTCGACCTCCACATCGTAGCCCGTGGCTTCGGAAAGCACGGTCGTAAGCATTCCTTTCGTGAGGTGACAACCTTTTCCCGTCAAAGCTTTGCGCTGAGCCTCGAAGGAATCGCGAACGATGATGTTTCCTTCTCCTCTGGAGAAGTCGAAGTCCTCGTATTCTATTTTGAACCAGCCGAAAGCGAGGGCGATGTTCTTGAATATGGTGAGAAAGAGCATGGGATCCTTAACTTCTCCCAAGAGGTGACGAATCATGTCACAAACAGAACGTCCGAAAGCTTGCCCTATCATCATGAGGACAGCGGGGGCGTTTTCCTCGAGCGTTACATGAACATCGTTTATGAAGCGGACGAGCACGGAAGTCGGAATGACGAGGGAGCGTATGCCCTCCACCACGATGGGGAACTCGGTGCTCGCGACTATAGAATCTTGCGCGGCGTTTACCTCCACCGCCGCTATGAAGTCCATTTTCTCCAACTTTTCCCTCAATTCCTCAATGGTGAGCCTAGACTTCGTAAGGTCCGCGAAGAGGACGATCTTGCCCACCGTCCCCTTCTTCCTCACGACGGCGTACGTATTCTTGATGTCCACGCCAGCTTCCATGAGGAAGGAGGTGAGCATGGCGAAGACTCCGGGCTTGTCCTTCGCGATGAGCCTTATTTCGGCTAGCCTATCGCCTTTCTCCCCGAAGTAAAGGATGGGGAGGTCTCTTTCCCGGGGGACTTTCCGTTCACTCAATTCTCTCACGCCTTATTTCGAAGAGGACAGAAGCGCCTTCCGTGTAGGGAGGTCCCGGGTCTAAGCACCTGAAGTAGCCCACATCGCCTTCTTCTTTCGAGAGCCCCAGTTCCTTCATGCTTTCTCCCCAGCACAGCGGGATAAGGAAATCGGAAATGCAAGAAAGGGCGTGCAGACAGACAGCGTTGGATTTTTCCAAGATAAGTTTTGGAGTCTCTATCACGAATTTGTCCCCTTCTTTGAACACGGGGCAATTGCCGCGAATTTCCCTCACCGTGATGATTAGGCGGTATTTCGCCATCAATAAATAGGGCAATCTTCTTTAAGGGCAAGTAGTCCTCATCTGAAATGAGCGAGGAAGAAGAGAGGAGAAAAGAGGAGGAGTACGGGATCTTCTACGAATGCTTGGTCTGTGGTGACGTAATTTCTTGGGAAGAGCTGAGGGAGCTCATGTCGTGCAGGAGGGGACACATTTTACTGAGGAAGCGGAGAGCGCCGATCATGAAGAAAGTGAAGGCTATTTAGTCCTTTTTCTCCTGAAGACGATGTAGTAAGTAGCGATTCCCAAAACGACCGTTGTAAGACAAGAGACGAGTATAGCGTATGCGTAAATGGGAAGCATGAGTACGTGGAGCCACGTGGACGCAGATCGCGTCTTATATAAGTAGCCGTAAACATCGTAAAACTTCGCCAACGTAGGTCCAATCTTATAAGAACCCTCAAGGGGCGATTGAACGAAGTATTCGAATGTCGCGGTCTCGTTGGGGGCTAGAGAGGATAGGTTGAAGCTGAGGGTGCTGTTCGTCTTAAGGGGCCAGCTAATGTTCTCCGAGAGGGTCACGTTGTACACCGTAACGTTTCCTTCGTTCTTCACGCGTATAATAACCTTTGCCCATTCGCCGACATAAACGGGTCCTACTACCGACTTCTCCACCCTTAAGGTTGGCGGGTAAGGTTTCTCTATGTCAATAAACGATTTAGCGGATGAAGCGTTGTAGGAGAAACCGTAACGATCGTAATAAGTAATGTTCGCTGGCGGGAACGTATAAGAGCCGTGCCAGACGGGCGTTACGAGATACCAGAAGGTTACGTTCTCCCTTGGACCCAATTCGCGCACCGTTAAGTTTAAGGAATTTTCTTTGAGCGTTACATTTGCTGGCAATTCGACAGGGCCGGTAATTTTAAATATCGTCAAATTTTGGGGCTCTGCCACCCACGTAACATTCTCGGGTAATAAGTCTATGACTGAGACATTATACGCTGTGTAGTTCTCGAGCAAGCTACGAATTGTAATGGAAACGTTTAACTTCCCCCCGACTCTCTGGAGGCCGTGAATTTCTTTATCGACTATGAGGACAGGCGGGGGCTCAAAATCGACGAGTATTACTTTCCTCGTCGTGTTTACGGAGAGTAAATCTCCCACGTAGTCGTAGAAAGTGGCGTTAACAGCGGGAACGGTCGCGTTCACCCCTCCCCTCTTCCCCCTCGATATGGAGAAATTGTAAGAGAAGGAAACGTTCTCGCCCGGTAGCAATTCCGGAACGCTCTTGGAAAGGGGACCTCCTATGAAGTCGATTACGGGGCTTTGCGGGTAGTTATCGTTCACGAAAAGCGAGTATACCACATCTTCCCCGTCGTTAACGAAGGTGACGGTCCCCGTGAGGTTCGACTCGTAGTAGAAGGGCTTGTCGAATTCTTTCTTCAGGCTCACGTGCAAGACGGGAATCGCGTCGAACATCTCCAGCACGGCCAAAGCCGAGTAAGTGGAGTTCAACGAAGCGTGTTTGGAAGCGGAAGACTCCTTGAAGCCTCCCCATGCCGTTTGGAGGGATAGGATGAACGAAACGGACTCGTTCTTGAAGGAACCTATGTCCGCTCCCAGCAACTTGAGGGCATTCAACGCGGCGAAAGTCTGGTAGCACGTCCCCCACGGCCTAGAGGAATTTATCCATTGAATGGAAAGGGAAGCGTTTATCCTGTCCAAAGAGCCCAAAATGGCGAGGGATGTCACCCCGAAGTAGCATGCTTCCACAGAAGATGGTCCGCCTGGGTAAGGAGAGAAGGCGCCCGTCTTGTTGTCGTAGCATTCCAAGATCCACTTGGTAGCGTTTTCCTTGACTTCGGAAAGGCGAGGCCTCGCTGTCATGTTGAGAACGGAAAGAGCAAAGAACGTGTCCCTCAAGGTCATTTGGTCGAGATTTCCGGGCGAACTGGAAAAGCCCCCTTCGCTCGAGTTCCAGCACGAAAGAACCCATGTCACGGCCTTGTCGATGTCGATCCTGCCCAATTCCCCGAGCGACTTGAGGGCTAAGATGGAAGCGTAAGCCCAGCTCATTCGCTCCTCGGATCCCGGAAAAGCCCCAAACCCTCCGCTCGTCGAGTTCTGACACTCGGAAAGGTACGCGAGGAGGCCCGTGTAATTCGCGCAAATGACGCTCTCGGAAACCGACTTGTTCGTGATCAAGTCCATCGCGAGGATCCCGTAGGCCGCTTCGTCTGCTACGGCATTATTCTTGAGGAAGCTCGAGTTGTAGATGGATGGCGCGTAGATTTCTATTCCCTCCTGTTGCCTGTTTAGGCGGCTGAGGACGAAGCGATACGCCTCGTTTTCGGCGGGATCCGGTCCCAGTTGCTCGAGGAGGAAAACCCCGTAATACGTGCAGTCTAGCCTCGAGTAATTCAAATTGGGCTTTGGGGAGAAGCCTCCCTTAAACGCCCCGTAGGGGCCCAAGTACTGGCAGGACTTGACGAAGGCGAGGGTCGCCGAGGCGTCCTTCAAGTGGGCTTCGTATCCGCTTTGGTTGAGGACGTAGAGGGAGTAGAAGGCGTAAAAGGTATCCTCTAACGTCCCGTTGTAGCTCCCGTCGCCCGAGTAAGTCGAATTGACGAACTCGTAAACGGCTGTCTTGTTGATGCCGCCCAGCTTGCTCCCGTTGAGGATCCAGAGGGCCCTGAGGGCGAAGTATGTCCACTTGAGGGAGGCGTTCTCGGGCGACGAACGGCCAAACCCGCCGTAAGACGGAGCCCCCTTTGTTAGGTTCTGCAGGCTGGCGAGCCAGCTCACCACCTTTGGAACATCTAGGTAGGATGACTGGTCGGAGGTGGTGATGTTGAGGCAGAACGCGACATAGAAGGCGGTGTCGGATCCGTTGAAGGAACCGTCCGCTTTCTGTTGTGAAGAAAGCCAGCTGTTGAGCGACGTAATATTTGCTAAGGAAAGGGCACGGGACGCGTTGAGACAGAAGACGGCGTAATAGCTGTGCTCGGCGTCGGGCTCTTCTAGGTAAGGATAGCGGGCGAACCCGCCTTGAGAAGTTTGGTGGCTCACGATCCAAGAGGAGGAAGCGTTCAGCCACGTCGCGTTGACGGGCCTCGTGGTGGAGTTGAGTTCGACGAGACAAGCGTGGGCGAAGAAAGTGGACCTCAAATCGGGCTGTCCCGTAATTCCCCCCGCGGATTGGCAGAGCTTGAGGAAGTCGACGAGGCGGTGCTTCGAATCGAGGGACATTTTCGCGCTACCCAAAGGTTGGATGTTCGCAGAGTTGCTGGGGCGGAAGGAAAATGGCGCGAAGTAAATGAGCAGAACGAGGAAAGCCGTGAGGAGCGTTTTTCCCCGCACCAACTCTCATTAGTCGGGCTCAGTAATTAAGGTTTAAGAAGAAGAGCAAGCCCTCTAGGACGGCTATTAACGCCCCGAAGCAAACCAAGAAGAGCCACAAGGGGAGTTTTTTCGCCAACCTAATGAGCAACTCCATCGAGGCTATGGAAAGGACGAAGCAGAGGAAGAAAGACGGCAAGAGGATGCTTACCGGAGGGAGGGCGGGGGACAAGGAGAAGTACTCGTAGATGGAGGCGAGGGCGATCACGGGCACCCCCATGAGGAAAGAAAACCTCACGGAACGTTCTTCTTCTTCGCCGGAAAGCAAGAGAAACGATATGGTGAGGCCCGAACGGCTGAGGCCGGGGATGGCCGAAAAAGCTTGTGCTACCCCAGCAACGAGGGCCCTCGCCATGAAAGGCAACTTCCGCACTTTCCTGCGGGAAAGTCTGAGGAGGAGGCCCGTGCAGATAAGGAGGAGGCCCATGATGGTCATGCAGAGGACTCCGCTCGCCTCGCTCAGCCAAGCATATGTGAGGAAGTAAAGGGGAATGCCCAAAATAAGGCTCGTCCCCACGGCCGCGACGAACCAGAGGAACAAGTCCCTGCTCTTGAACACGCGAATTACGTCCTTCCTGAGCCAGAAAAGGGCGGCGATTAAGGTAGGCAAGTGGAGGAACAAGGCGTAGGAGTAGGCGTAAGCAGGGGGCAAGCCCCTCCAGAGCATGTACACCATGAGCATGGTCTTGCTGCTCACGGGGAGCCACTCGAGGAGGCCTTGGAGTATGGACAAGATGGCGAAGTCGATGGGCTCCACCAGAACATAGCCGGGGGGTTATAGAGGTTGTTCGCTCAAAAACTTCATATTATATGGGCAATACAAAAAGCGGTGGAATCATGGCGGAGAGGTTCTCTCTCAAAGACGCGTTCAGATTGACGAGCGTATACCCGCTCCTCATAGGCGGGATATGCGCACTGATTTCGCCGTTCTTGCAGTGGTTCACTGTTGATTTCAAGTATGACGAGAGCGTCGCGTACAGTTTCAAGTTCGCGGGCACCGTGATACCGGAAACCGCTACACTTGTGGAAGGAATGGCCTTGCTAGCCTTTGTAATGGCCATCGTGCTTTCCTTCATTCCGCTCTACATAGATCTGGGGAAGTGGAAAGATGTCAGAGCTCTTTCGTGCATCGTCACGGCGATCCTGCTGGCTTTAGCGTCAGGTTATGGTTACTCAGCCATAGATGCTTGGGCAAGCACGTATTCCCCAGCGTATGGCGGACCAGAACTCAGTTATGAAATCTCAATAGGGGCCGGTTTCGCTGTCGCTATCATAGGCGCTGTCCTCATTCTCGTGGGAGGATTCCTCGCCTTCAGCGAGGTCAGGATTCCGCCTCCTCCACCCAGATACGTGCCCCCGGCTCCCGTCCCCACTTTGCCGCCCAGAATCCCCCACGTAGCTCCGCCCGAGGAAGCGGTACCCGCGAGGCCGAGGTTCTGCCCGAAGTGCGGCAGAGAACTCCCCGAAGGCGTGGCGTTCTGCCCATACTGCGGCCACAAGCTCACGGAATAAGCTCGCCGAAAAGCCTAACGCGGTAACCCTTTTTCAAAACATTATTAGGCTTAGGGAATAACGGGAATCCCTTCTCGTCATAGGCGAGGGTCACTAGGCAACCCGTTTTGCGCTCCAATTCCTCCACTCTGATTTCCTCGCTTATCTCCACCATGGCGAAAGAAGCAGAGCCTTTGCGGAGGAAGAAAGAAGGTTCTACGCGGACTTCTTTGCCCAAGCAAATGTCCGCAATGCGCTCGCCCGCTTTGCCGTCCCCTAGGGGGTTTACCTTTGCCCGCATCGATTCTAGGAGTTCCTCCCTTTCCAGCAATTCCTTCGCCACCTTGAGGATGCGCTCCTTCGACGTCCCCACCACCACGTTGGCCCCGACTTCGACCGTTTCAGGACGTTCCGTGTTGTTCCTCAAGGTGAGGCAGGGGATCTTGAGCGTGACAGCCTCTTCCTGAACCCCGCCCGAATCCGTCATGACGAAGAGGCAGTTCTTCAAGAGGGCGAGGAAGTCGAAGTATCCCAACGGTTTCGTGGCCTTCAGCCCTTCCTCGACTTCTTTCCACATCCCGAATTCTTGGAGCCTCTTCCTAGTCCTAGGATGGACAGGGTATACGATGGGGACGAGTTTCGAGAGTTCGAGGATGGCGGCCATTATTTCGCCCAAAACTTCCCTGCGGTCGACGTTTTCCGCCCTATGGAGCGTTAGCAAGACGTAAGATCCCCTTTCCAGTTCTAGCTCGTCGAGCATGCGGGATTTCTCCTCGGCCACTAGGGCGTACTTAAGGCAGGCGTCCACGACCGTGTTCCCCGTTACGTGGATTTTCTTGGGCGGTATTCCCTCGTAACAGAGGTTTCTCGCCGCCCTCTCCGTAGGGGCGAAGCAAAGCTCCGCGCAGTGGTCGGCTATGACGCGGTTTATCTCCTCAGGCATGGTGCGGTCGTAGCACCTGAGGCCCGCTTCGACGTGGCCGAAGGGAACGCGTAGCTTTATCGAGGCGAGGCCCATCGCGACGACCGTGTTCGTATCTCCCTCGGCGAGGGTGAGGTCGGGCTCGAACTTCCGGATGGCTTCCTCGTAGCCAAGCAACATGTGGGCAGTCTGGTAGGCGTGGGTCCCCGACCCGACCTCCAGGTTCAAATCGGGCTCGGGCAAGCCCAGCTCCTCGATGAAAACGCGGGACATCTCGAGATCGTAGTGCTGGCCGCTGTGGACGAAGACGAAATCGACCCCCCTCGCTTTGAACGCCTCCATGACGGGGGCCATTTTGATGATCTCAGGCCTCGTTCCAGCGACTATTAAGGGCCTCACCGAACCACCTTCAAGAACTTAGATGGGGGCAATAATTCGGCTTCCTGAACCAACTTGCCCAAGG
>CAYNNH010000025.1:0-14197 GCA_964398605.1 uncultured Nitrososphaerota archaeon
TTCATGTTCTTACCCAATTTCTTACTAATTCTTACCTATATGTCTTACTTAAGACAACCGATTCCCGCTCATCGAATTTCAACGCGAACTCGCCGAAGCACGCATAGGTGTCGGATATTGCCGATAAGAATTCGCTCATTCGACTTGTTTCACTGACGATTAGCCTACTTCCGTTTGAGCCTAGGATAGGCTTTCACGATCTCAGCTAACTCATCCGGGGGCACTTTCCGTTTGATGCGCCAACCTAGGCCGTATTTCTCCACGCCGACCACAGCCTTGACGCGCCTATATAAGTCCTTCATCTTAGCCCACAAGCCATCGTCGTAGAGGACGAGCCCTTCCTCGAAGGCCTCTAAGAGTTCTACGTCGCACCTGAGGATTCCTTTGAGGAGTTCTTCGGGCGTGTAGGGCTTGGGGTCGATGATGCCGAAGTGCCTAAGTTCGGGCAAGCGGGGTCCGATGCGTTCTTCGCACACCAACACCAAGTCCACATCGCTCCACGGCTTCCAATCCCCCCTTGCCCTCGAGCCTATGGCCACGACAGCCCTAATCTTCGCCAATTTGGACAGCTGGTTTAGGAAGTCCTCCACGATTGATAAGGCAAAAGAACCGTCCCATACGCGACCTAAGGCTTCAGGAGGGGCCTCAATACGGACCATAGCCTCCTCACCGTTTCCAAACAAACCTCGGCCAATTCCCTGTTGTACGCTACGCCGAACCTCCTAGCGGCGTTAGGGTATCTCGAAGCATAATAGTGCACCGTCAGTCTCTTCAGGTCCTCTTTCAATTCTTCTAGCTCGCCCACGAACCTGCTGGCTTCCTCGGCTAGTCTGCCCAAGTCGTGTATGGGCATGAAAATGCCCTTGGTGAGCAGAAAAGCCTTGAGCAACTTCTCGCAAGCCTGTTGAGCATGGAAGCACGCCTCAGCCCAAGAGCTTCTCTGAAAAGCCGCCTCAGCTTCCTCTTTATCCCTATCCGCGAATTCGGCCCACTCCTTCCACTCGTCGGTGTTGAGGCCGGGCAAGGTTCAATCAAGGACTTCGCGGTTCTCTTATGATATACTCCCGAAGCGTTGGGATCCAAAGAAACGACCTCGAATTCGTTAGCGTTGATAACTTAATAGTCCGCTCTTAGCCGCCCAGAACAGGGCGACCATCACGCCCGCGTTCAGCTCGAAGAACACGTGAAGCGCAAACTTCGGCCACGCGGGGCCGACGTACCACCTCACCCCGTAGAGGAGCATCCCTCCCTCGAAGCACGCGTCGAGGAAAGTCCCTCCACAAAACGCCTTGAGGGCTTCCTTGCCGTACCCGGAAAGCGCCGTAAGAACCGCGAAAACGATCGTTAGGAGGGCTTCGATCAAGTGGACCCACCAGGGCCAAGCCCGCCTTATCGTGATAGTCTCACCCAGCCAACCCGTGGAGAAGAACATCGCGGACGGGTAAACGAACCAGCCGACGATGGCGAAGGAAAGCGTGATCTTGGCATGTTTTCGTTCCTCGGGCGGGAAAGCTCCTAGCAACGAGCCTAGGAGGGAGTAAGCCGCGGATATGAAGACGAGCGTCGGGTCGAAGCCTATGGCCATCAAGACGAGCACGGGAGGGAAGAAGGGCGGCGAGGAGACCTCCCGCACCCCTATGCTCGAGAGTATGAGTTCCGCGACGAGCATGCACGCGCCCGCCACGAGGCCGAGGATCAGCTCGTACTTACGGCGGAACTTGACGAGAAGCCCCACGTAGGCGGCGGTAAACGCGTAGTCGGCGAGGCAGTAGCCGACGGTGAAAGTCCTATTGGTCTCCCACATTTTCGCCGAAGAGGGGGCGCGGTTGCCTAGGCCCCTCGAGGAAGGGGAGCCTAGCCCTAGAAACGAGAAGGGGAGCTCGGGCGTGTTTGAGGTAGGTGAAGGCGAGTTCCTTCCCCCGTTGGGTCAGGACGAAGACCGGGATGGACACGCCCAGTTGGACGATGGATTTCGGGCCGATGCGTTCTCGCACGATCCTAGATGCGCTCGAACAAACGATGTCGGCCATACGAAGGTTGGGGATGTCTTCTTCCCTTACCAGCGTGTTGCATGTCGAGAAAACGGATACTTCGAGCGAGAGTCTCCTCTCGATTTTTCTTATGGCGGGTATGTCCCGGGATCGGGGGCCTATGACCGTAACGGCTATCCTCCTGAAGCCCATTTCCGCGGCTACTCGGACCCCCTTTGGCTGATCTATGGACGCTCTTTCCTCGTCCAAAGGCCTGCCGCCCATGGACTTGACTCGCTCCACCACTTCCGCTATGGGCGAGGTTTTCAAGATCCCGTTGAGCCTAGCGCCTATGCCCTGCACCAGATCGGGGTCGTCGGTGATTACGGTGCCGACCCCATCGCACACCACGACGGCGCAGTCTACCGTTCCGGCGCGCATGCACACGCTGATGATTTCCGAGCTCCCGAAGGGGACGACCAATCGTGGATCGAAGCTCCTACTGGGGAGACAAAAACCGAAATCCCGCATTTTTCTGCGGACTATTTCAACGATCGCCTCCCTGTTTATGTGGCGGATGCCGTATAGGGATTCCACGAGGGGACAGTATCGCACGACGGGTTCCGAGAGGACTTGAATGACCCCGTCTACAATTCTAACCCGCGCTCCCCGGCACAGAAACTCATGGATCGCCGAGGCTTGGGATTTTTGCACATACTTTTAGGAGGCGAATATAAGGCGTCAACGACGTGGAGGATTTGTAGGTGGGCGGTTATTGTAGGGATGGAAGTCACCGAGGACACCACCCTTGGGGAACTCCTCAAGCACCCGGAAGCCGTCAAAGTACTCATCAAGTACCGCGTTCCCTGTCTGGGCTGTCCGCTAGCTAGGTTTGAGCTGGGCAGGCTGAAGATAGGCGACATCGCCAAATTCTACGGACTAGACCTCGAGAACTTGCTTAGGGAGCTGAACGAAGTCCTCAAGGAAGTCGAGCGTTAGTGCTCGGCCCTTACGGGCGTTTCCGCTTCCGCTTCTCTCAATAAGCTGAGCAAGTAACGCCTCAGCTTTATCCCTTCGGCTATCGCCTGCCCTAGGACTTTCGCCTTCGAAGTGTTGCCCCTCCGCAAGCAAGCCTTCCTCATCCGCCTGAGCCTGTTTATCTCCCTATTGAGGAAAGCCGTCGATTCCCTTAGGCGGGACTTGAATTCCGAAAGTGCTTTGCGTTGTGATTCCTCTGAGGTTCCAGCTTTTTTCAGGGGCTCTAGTACGTGTTCTATCAGGTCGGAAAGGCCCGCCCTCGCCATCGCCTTGCCCGCTTTCTTGCGCCTCAGGAGCCCCCATTTTCCCTTCTTCGCCGCTTCCCCGAAGTAGCGTGGGACGTACGTGCTACGGTACCCCCAATATTGCTCCTCCAGTTCTTCCTTCAGGCGCTTGATTAGGGCACTTAAATCCACTTTAAACTCGCACAACGCCGTTAATAGGCTTTGCCGTCCGTAACACCGAGAAAACTTAAAAAGAAAGAAAACCCGAAAGTGAAACACCTGTTCAGCGTCCGTTTGGGCGGGAAAGAAATACGTGCCTTAAGGGGGGACCTGACCAAGTGGGAAGGGGATGCCATCGTCAACCCAGCGAACTCTTTGATGATCATGGGGGGAGGAGTCGCGGGAGCCATCAAGAGGGTTGGAGGAAGTCAAATCGAGGAGGAAGCTAAGAAGTACGCTCCTGTCCCCGTAGGCGAGGCAATTGCGACTTCTGGAGGCAAGCTCAAAGCGAAGTGGGTAATCCACGCCCCCACGATGGAAAGACCCGCCATGAGGATTCCTCCGGACAACGTGAGGTTGGCCGTTAGGGCGGCTTTGCGCAAAGCCGAGGAGTTAGGGGTCGAGAGCTTGGCCATTCCGGGGATGGGGACGGGAGTCGGTGGCGTGGATCCAAGAGTGGCCGCTTCCATCATCGTGGAAGAAGTGGCGAAGTTCCTCGAGAGGAGCGTTCGGCTCAAGAGGGTGGATTTGCTGGATCTAGACGAGAAAGTGGCGAAGGAATTCGAGAAAGCCCTCAGAGGAGTTCCCAGTACTTAGAAAGGAGGCTAACGGTTCTTTCCACGCTCGAGAGGACTTCCTCGTAAATGTAAAGCAGTAGGGGCATTCGTCGGTCCTTAACGGCGTAGGGAACGCGGCATAATCGGGACGTGAAGGCACAAGCGCAGTCTTCTAGTCCGGGTCCGTACCCACCTTCAAGCACGCACACAGGACCTTTCCCAACGCCCACGAGCATGTCGGCGATCTCCCGGAAGCCGTAGGCACTCAGCCAGAGATCGGTTAGGGGATCGGCGTGGTGAGGGTCGAAGCCCAATGAGACTAGGACGAGTTCGGGCTCGTATTCCCGCAAGAGGGGCAACACTAAACGCTTGAAAACGGTGCGGTAGCCCAAGTCCTCCGTTCTCGGTGGTAAGGGGACGTTGGCGGTGTAGCCCTTGCCATCCCCCTCGCCTATTTCTTCCCAGAAGCCCGTTCCGGGATAGATGGTTTCCCCGCTTTGGTGCAGGCCGATGTAGAGGACTTCGCTAGTGTCGTAGAAGATCTCTTGAGTTCCATTGCCGTGATGGGCGTCGATGTCGACGATCGCCACCCGCTTCAGCCCCCTGTTGAGGGCCCACTTGGCCCCGATGGCCACGTTGTTGAAGACGCAAAAACCCTCGTGTTTCTTCACGCCAGCGTGGTGCCCCGGCGGTCGAACCAGCGCCATGGCGTTGTCGTATTCCTTCTTGAGCACGAGCTCGCAAGCTTTTAGAACTCCTCCAGCCGCCAATAAGGCGACTTGGAAAGTCTCTTGGGAGGCAAAGGTGTCCTCGTCGAGCTGTCCTCCTCCACGGGAGCACAAATCCTCTATTTTCTCGACGTAGGAAGGGTCGTGAACGAGGCAGATCTCATCTATGGTGGCAGATCTCGGCTCCACGATCTCGCACTTATCGCCCAAAATGCCGTTCTCGCGTAAGGCGTTTAGGATCCTCCGCAACCTCTCTGGCGATTCCGGGTGTCCTTCGGGCGTGCGGTGTCTCAAGTATACATCGCTGTAGATTACGGCCGTTCGCACGGATGAATTCTCGGGCTTCAAATTACCTTTACCGCTTGAGCGCCAAGGAGATCAGGAACACGATGGTCGACGCGATGATGATGAGGGGGCCAGCAGGCAAGCCCGTGAGGGCGTAGGCTATGATGCCCGCTATCGACGTAATGGCGCCTATGAGGGCCCCCAGCCGACAGTACTGACGGAAGTTCTTGCTGAAGTTCCGGGCAGCGGATGCGGGAATGACGACGATGGCGGCTGTGAGCAACGCTCCGACGATTTTCACGCAAAAGGCGACGAGCAGGGCGATGCAAGCCAAGTAGAGCAAGTGGTACTTCTCGACCTCGATGCCCACGCTTTTCGCCAGCTCCTCGGAAACGTCGGCTAGGGTAAGCTTCGGGCACAGCATTTTGTGGTGGACGGCGATGATGAGCACCGAAATTGCTATCGCCACCAACCCGTCCCAGAAGCCTATGCGCGTTATGTCCCCTAGGACGGCGAGTTCTATGCCAGGTCGGGGCAGGAAGAGGAAGCCTATCGCCACTGAAGAGGCGAACACCACGCCCGTGAGTGCTTCCGTGGGTAGCCCGCTCCTCAGTTCGAAGAGCCAAATGAGGAATATCCCGATGAGGAGGACGATGAGAGAGGTGATCGAAATGTCGATCCCGTAGAGGAAGCCTAGCGTGATGCCCAAGATGGTCATGTGGCCAAGAGCCCCGCCCACCAGCGCCATTCGCTTCGAAACCATGAGGTGGCCCAAGTAGCCAGCCGCTGCGCCTATGAACGTTCCCACGAGCAAGCTCAGGGCGAGTTGTTCCCTACGCACCACCCCCGTAAAGTCTCGCTAGGACTTCGGGCGAGAGCCCCGATGGGTCCCCGTAGTATAGGACTTTCCGGAAGATGCCGAGGACCCTCGTGGAATGTCGCTTAACGGCCTTAAGGTCGTGCGTCGCCATGATGACCGTCGCCCGCTTCTCTTCCCACAGATCCTTGAGAAAAGCGAGCATGAAGTCCTTGCGGCGCTGGTCGATGCCCGTTGTTGGCTCGTCTAAGACGAGCACGGAGCCTTCTTCCACCTTTGAGAGGACCCACGCGAACACGGTGGCTTGGAATTCCCCGAAGGACAGCTCCTGCAACTTCCGGGAAAGGGGGACATGGTCCATTCCGAGGGAGTCGAGGAGCTCCCTAGCCCTCCCGCGACCCACTTTCCTGAGGAAGAAGAACTCCTCTATGGTGAGGGGGATGGTTATCTTCGCTGGGGATAAGGCGGAAGGCATGTAGTGTATGGCGACGCCCTCCTTCCAAGCGACCGTTCCTTTGAAGGGCAGTAAGCCGACCAAGCACTTCAGCAAGACCGTCTTCCCTCCTCCGTTGGCGCCTATGACCGTGAAGAAATCGTTGGGGAGGACTTCGAAGGATATGTTTTGCAGGATCCACTCCCTCGAGAGGTACACGTTGAGGGAGTCCACCTTGAGGATGGGACGGTTCAACCCCTGCAACACTCCTCGGCCCTCGCGATGGGCTTGTTGCAAGGGCAAGAGGTCGGGTGCCCGCACGCCTTACACATGGCGTTTATGAGGGAGTCAGAGCAGTAGTAGTCGATTCTGGCGGCCTCTTCGCACGCCGACTTCGCGTCATAACCCAGAAACTTCACGAAGAACGTTTCCAGCACTCGGTGTTTCCTCAACAGTCTCCTTGCTTCCCGCTCCCCCTGCTCTGTGAGCCTAACACCGTGATACTTGACGTAAACGACGAGCTTCTTCTTCGCGAGCTTCTGCAAAGCGTTCGTGATGGTCGCGGGGGCTACTTTGAACTCCCTCGCCAGCAGGGTGGTGGTGACGAGCGTCTTATCCTCAACTTGGCAACGGTAGAGGTGCATGAGGTACTTGGCTTCGGCTTGGGTGATCACGGATTTAGACGCATCTAAAATTTTTAAGTCGATCAAATAGCCAAGACCATTTTACTCGGGCGGGAAGCAATAAGATGCCCATCCTTCCCATCGACTCGGGCAGGTACGGGAGTCCCGAAATAAGGGCGATTTTCGAGGAAGAAAACAAGCTGAGGAAGATGCTGGAAGTAGAGGCTGCCTTAGCTTGGGCCCACGCCCAAGTCGGCAACATACCCAAGGAAGCTGCTGAGAGGATAGAAGAAGCCGTTAGATCGGGAAAAGTCAGGCTCGAACGAGTGAAGGAAATCGAGCGCGAAATAAAACACGACGTCATGGCCGTCGTCAAGGCTTTGGCGGAAGCCTGCGGGGAATACGGCGGGTACGTGCACTTGGGCGCCACAAGCAACGACATAACGGATACCGCGACGGCCTTACAGCTCAAGGAAGCCCTCGCCATATTGGAGCGGAAGCTCGTCCAAGTGGAGCAGATCCTCATGGAGCTCGCCTTCAAGTACCGCGACCTCGTCATGGTGGGGAGGACGCACGGCCAGCACGCCCTCCCCATTACCTTCGGCCTGAAGGTCGCCGTTTGGGTGAGGGAAGTGGCGAGGCACTTGAAGCGATTCGAGGAGTGCAGGAAGAGGGTTCTCGTCGGAAAGATGACTGGGGCCGTGGGGACCCAAGCAGGCTTCGGCCCTCACGCGAGGGAAATACAACGCAAGGTCATGGAGAGGCTCGGGTTGGGCACGCCTTTAGTGACCACTCAAATTCTGCAGAGGGACCGCTACGCGGAACTGGTCTTCGTCCTCGCCCTCATATGCTCGACCTTCGAGAAGATAGCCACGGAGATAAGGAACCTCCAGAGGACGGAGATAGGGGAGGTTTTTGAGCCCTTTGGGAAGAAGCAAGTTGGCAGTTCAACCATGCCCCACAAGAGGAACCCCATCTTGTGCGAGAGGATATGCGGGCTGGCCAAGTTAGTCAGGAGCCTCGTCCATCCAGCTTTGGAGAACGTGACGACGTGGCACGAGAGGGATTTGACGCAGTCTTCCTGCGAGAGGTTCCTCATACCGGAAGCGGTGATACTGACGGACGAGGTGCTGAACCTCGCCATCAAGGTGTTGAGCGGGTTGGAAGTCGACAAGGAGGCCATGGAGCGTAATTTGAGGCTCACGAGGGGAGCCATCATGTCGGAGGCTATCATGATCAAGCTCGTCGAGAAGGGCATGGGGAGGCAGGAGGCGCACGAGTTGCTGAGGCAGATAGCCGTGCGTTGCCGCGAGAAGAAAGAGCCCTTCGACGAGGCCGTCATGCGGGACGAGGTGATTAGGAAGTACCTCAGCGAGGAGGAGATAAGGGAAGCGCTAGATCCGAGGAATTACTTGGGCACGGCTTTGGAGCAGGTGGAAGAGACGGTAAAGAAAACTAAGGAAGAGCTAAAGGAAATAGGCTTCAACTGATTCGGAGTTTCATGAAACCATCTACGACGGGGACGCGCTCTCCCTCACCGTCGACGGCGGGTCTTCCTTATGCCTCCAGAGCCCCCTCCTGAAGCTCACGACGACCACTCCGAGCTCGTCTATCACGTAATCGCTCAAGAGAACCTCGCTTATGCACGGGTTCACGACAAGATTGCACTCTATTTCCGGCTCGTTTTCCCTCCCCAATATGAGCCGAACTTTGCCCCTGCGGGGATATGAGAAGATCCTTATCCTCCCTCCCGCCGTTTCCACTTCTTCTAGCCTGAAATCCCTCGGGGGCCACAGCCCTAATTCTTCCGCCACGGAAACCGGGATCATGACATCCGGCTCGTCGCTCCCGTAGCCCGAGTTGAGCAAAGCGGGAACTTCCACCGACCTTTCCCCCACTTTCAGCTTGACGGGAACCCGCACGACCATCATTCACCTTCCTTCGGTTCCTCTACCCTCACGTAGTAGCCCAAAACCCGGATTTTCCTGACGTAGCCCACCATCTTCTTCGGCTTGAGCTCGGGGATTTCCTCCGCCATCAATAAAGTGCTCGGGGGATTATGAGGGTTTACGATCGCCTAGCGATGGCGTTCCTGCGGTCGAGGCTGAAGCTATTTCGAAGAGCGTTTCTTCCTGCGGAACATGACAAGGGCGACCGCGGCTACGATCCCTGCGGCGACGATTGCCCCAATAGCCACGCCAGCCCAAGGGAAGGCCGAAGGTCCTCTAGGAGTTTGCGTTTCCGTTCCTGCTTCCGTCCTCACTTCGAAGTAAACGAAGGTCGCCGCTCGGTTGCCCGCGATGTCGTAGGCAACAACTCCCACCGTATGGCCGCCGTCGGAGAGGTTTTCGAGCGTATAGTTGCTTAAACCCGTCACGTCAGCGACGAACTCTCCGTCGAGGTAGAGGAGCGTCTTCAGGACTCCCACGTTGTCCGATGTCGTCCACGATACTTCTACCGAGCCCTCGCCGACTATCGAGCCTTCCGAAGGGGAGGAGATGTGAACAGCCGGAGGAGTTACGTCAACCGTGAAGGACGCCGAGGCGTTGGCCTTATTTCCAGCTAGATCCACCGCCCTTACTGCCACAACGTGGATGCCCTCGCTGAGTCCGCTAAGTCCGTAGCTCGTCTCAGTCCCGACATTTTCCCAAGATCTCCCATCCACTTTGATTTCGTAGTGCTCGATCCCGCAACTGTCGGATCCGCTCCAAGTCACCGTGAGAGATGTCCTGTTGAGATAAGACCCGTCGATGGGCGAGGATATGGAAACCGTCGGAGGAGTCGTGTCGATGGTCAGGCGGTTCTCCTCCGTGGTGCTCGAGTGCCCCACCCGGTCGGTTATCTCCGCGTACCAGACGTGCTGTCCGTCGGGAAGTTCGCTGACTTCCACTTCCCAGTAGCCCGTTGAGGGATTCCAAGAGGTGGCGTACGAGTTTCCGTCCACGTGGACAACGACCGATTCCACGCCGCTTTGCCCATCGCTCGCCTCAACTTGGAACGTCAATGCGCTCCGATTGATTATCGTGTTGTTGGCGGGCGAGATGAGGGATCCCGTTGGCGGAACGTCATCCCAAGCGCCCCACACGCAAACCAGCTTGAGGCGGGGCGAGTCCCACGTGAGGACGTCGGTCACGCCATCCCCGTCAACGTCGTCGAGCGAAAAAGCCCCGTTGAACCACCACAAGTCCGCCTCTTGCTCGGTTAAGTTCCACTTCTTAGTGTAGCCCGTATAGGACAGGGAGTACTCGATGAGGCAGTCGAAGTAGTTCGTTACGTGGGGAACCGCGACCTCGACAGCGCCATCTCCGTCAATGTCGCCCAACGTGGCCACGGGGTGGTTGGACCCGTAGTAGGTCCACAAGTGAGCGTTGTCGTCTCCTTTGGCGTCCAACTGGTAGAGTTTGTGGCCGTCTTTTCCATCATAAACGGCCCAGTAGCCTCCCCAGAGGGCGATGAACTCTGGGTGGTTGTCCCCGTTGAGGTCGGCGATGACCTGCGGAGCGTTCGCTACCTCGACCCTGTAGCTCGTCGCGTGGAACAGGTCGTCGACCTTGATGTCGAATATCGGATCGAGTAGTAAGGAGTTCCTCCGTATGTAAAGACCCGAGGAGTTGTGGATGAGCGTGAAAAGGCTGTTGTTGTCGTATTTGCCGACGTAGAGTTCGCAACCCTTCCAAGGAGGATCGGTGACCCCGTCGTAGTAGTCTGAGGCCGTCACTAGGTCGACAATGAGGTCATAGATGTCGCACTCCCAACGGGAAAACGAGGCATAGTAATAGTTGTACGCGAACTGGTGATCGTCGATGGCGGCTGTGCTGTATATCGTGGATGGGGCCATATGCGCATAGGTAAGGGATTTCGTGTTGAGGTCGTAGCACCACGGCATACATCCGTTCGCAAAGACCACTTTGACGTTGGTGAGCGGGTTGAGGGTTCTCGGGTAATAGAAATTGGGGAGGATAGATTCCCTGTCAAAGGTCGAGTTGAATACTACGACCGAGTCGTCCGTAAGCACGAAGGGATGTCCTCCTACGTAAAGATCGCAGAGCCACCACGCGTAGGGCTCGTAGCCGATGGGAGAGCTTTTTCGTATGATCGAGCCATTCCTCCCGCTTACGTAGTAGAAGTAGCCGTTGCCCGTTACCCTCGTCGATACGAAGATATCGCGTATTCCATCGCCATCTATGTCGTCGATTACCTCCACGTAGGCGATGTAGTCTCCATCGGGCAGTGATGTGCTCCACAGAACGCGAGTGAGGGGCTCGGGGTCGCGTTGGAAAGCTCGAGGCATCAGGATTGCGGGAAACGCCATCAGGACAAATGACAAAACGAATGCGATGATTGGCTTTCGTCTCATGATTTTATGACCAGATTTAGCTTTAATAAGCTTGCTTTTCCCGTTTCTGGAACGGGAGGAGAGCTTAGCTAACCTTCTTAGAGCGAGAGCTGGCTCATTTTAGGCGATTCTTTCTCTTGCGGTTTCTTCTATGAAAACGCTAAAACTTCCAGAAATGTTTTCAAGCGTCTCCTCAGCGGGCCACCACTATTTTGGATTTTTCCCGATGGTTGGCGGTTGAAAAAAAGAGGGGAGGCTAAGAGCGTTTCTTCTTCCGAAGGATGATGAAAGCCACCAGCGCCACCGCAACTACGACAGCGACGATCACGCCCATCCAAATGGCGGCGGAAGGCGATTCTCCGGGGCTAGGCAGACCGCCGAAGCTGGGCATAGATTCCGTTCGGATCTCGAAGCACGTCGAAGACACTGCCCTATTGCCCGCGAGGTCGTAGGCGACTATTTCGACGGTATGACTGCCGTCGGAAAGGTCCGTTAAGGTGTACTCGGAAAGATTCGTCACTTCGGCCACGCGCTCCCCGTCGAGGTAAAGGAAGGCCTTCGACACGCCTGTGTTATCGGATATGGTCCACGACACTTCCACCGATCTCTCGCCCACGACCGAGCCGTTGGTCGGCGAGGATATGGAAATGGATGGAGGCGTAACGTCCACCGTGAAGGATATCGAGTCGATCTCGCTGTTGCTGGCGAGGTCAACGGCTTTCACTTCAACCGTGTGGAGGCCTTCGCCGAGATTCCTGAACGTGTAGTCCAGAGACGTTCCGACGTTCGTCCAAGAAGTCGCGTCCAGCCGCACCTCATAGTGGTCGATTCCGCGGTCGTCCGAGCCACTCCACGTCACCGCGATTTCCGTCACGTTGAAGTACGAGCCGTTGGCCGGCGAAATAATGGCAATCGACGGGACAACCGTGTCCACCGTAATCGTAATGGAGTCGCTCTCCACGTTGCCCACCGCGTCGTAGACTTTTACCTCAATCGTGTGGGACCCGTCCTCGAGCCCTTTGATCGTGCACTCTTTTTGGGTTCCCGACAAGCCCGTCGCGTAGGAGCTTCCGTCCACGTATACGTCGTGGTGGTCGACCTTCGCATCGTCGTCGCTCGCCCACGTAACGGTCACGTCAGGGGAATTAATGGCCGCCCCATCGTGCGGGGAGGTAATGGCTATTGTAGGCGGAGCCGTATCGATCGTCACGCTCGCCAGTTGCGTGGTGTTGGAGGGCAGGAAGTAGTCGTCTCCGTGGAAAACGGCGACGAAGTAGTAGGTAGTGGTGCTACCGACATTCGGCGCGACCCAAGTGTAAGACCAATTCCCGTCGATGTCCGTGTACGTCGTTCCCAGAAGGGACCAGGGGCCGTTGGGACTGGTGGAATAGTAAATCTCGATAGGCTTCGCGCCCCAAGAAGCTGCGCGGTCGCCAGGGCGATAGTACGTCCCATCGAATGAGTATCCCCACGTGAGGCGACCCGATATCGTTACCACGTCGCCGGAGACGACGACATCCGGATTAGCGGCGAAGTTTTTGATGAAACTAGCAGTGCGCAGGACATCCACACTAGGGTCGCCGAAGAGGTTGCGCACGTTCCACTCGGCGTGTTCATATGGATCGTTCGGCCACCACGTGCTGTGGCCCAGATCGCTAGGCGCGAGCGTGTAGTGATACTTTGCCAACCAGAAAACTTCGCCGACGCTGAGCGGCTGGCTCAGCTCGCCATAACGTCCGGAGAACCTGCACTGGAAGAGCATCTTGACTTGTAGGGCCACGAGCCCTCCGGCCAGCCCATCGAGCGTGCTCGAGACGTAGCCTCCTGGGACGGTGTAGCTTGTGTTAAACCCACTCCCAGAATCGGTGGCCGCGTCCGTCCAACCCCATTGGCTCTCACTCGCTCCGTCGTACAGGACGAAACCCCTATCGGCGTAGCCTCGCGTGCACCACTCGGCAAGGCAGTCTCCCTCATCCATGTACACGGGCCCTACCTCGTAGTTGTCCCACGAGCCCGTCAGGCAAGCGGTGTCGGTGAAGAAGCCCAGTATCGTGGTCATGGAATCTACCCCGCTCCCTTCCGTCCCGCAACCGAAGCCAACCTTCCAAGTCCCGGGATCTCCGCCGTCGTAGAGCCAGATGGCCTGTTCGGTTCCGTGCTGGTAGCCAGCGAAGAGGCTGTAGTTGAACCACTTGAACTCGTTTAAAATGTCGGACTCTCCCGTCCAGTTCTGGGCAAAGAAGGTGCTAGGGTTGAGGTTGCCGTAGAGGCGCCGATCCCTAACCTTGCTCCAGTGAGGATCCCAAGGCGTCGACTCATCCGTGTACCTATAGATGTAGTCGAACATGGTGAAGTAGGCCGCCGAAGGCCCGTCGTCGATGTGATCGCCCCAATCCGTGGTGCCCACCTGGCTACCTCCCACGACCGCCGCCTTGTGGAAGAACCACCCTTCGTAGAAAATCACCTTCTTCACGTAGTTCCACGCGTCGGAGAGGTTGTTGCAAGGAACGCGCCCGACGAAGAGATCGGGGATATAATCCCACCCTGGTGTATCGTCTGGGTCGTTGAGGAGTCCATCATGGTCGTAGTCCAATAGGGCGTTCAAATCGGCGAAGCCCGCGTCGGCGGGGCGCCCGTATTCGTCGCTCCCGTTGTAGTAGAAGAAGTTCGTGTAAATCCAAGATCGATCCCCCGCTTTGAAATTGCTACCGCAATCGTAGGCGAGGATGGCCCATTTAAGGCTCGGCCAGTTATTGCGGGCGTCTTGCAGGAAAGCCCTAATGGCGTCTGGTCCGTTTCCGTACTGGGCGAAGATGCTTTGGGCGCTCGTCAAGTTCACCCTGAAGTTCCCCCTCGCCTCCTTCCAGAGCTTGAACTGATACCACGCGTCGTATGTATCGCCATTAGGCCCGTCGTAGTAAATGACGGTGATGTTGCAGTCGTCCGCCGGGTTGTCAGCGATCGTCC
>CAYNNH010000026.1:0-6396 GCA_964398605.1 uncultured Nitrososphaerota archaeon
CAACATATCCCTCTGGATGAGCGAGGCCTCGTGGAGGATCATCCACTCCTACTACGAGCACAGGCACGCGACGACCATCGAGAACGAGCTCAGGGGCTTCGAGAAAGGGGAGAACGTCTTTCCCTTGAGGGGGGAGGTGGCGAAGGTTTTCGAAGGGGTCGAGTGTGTGGCCGTCGACCACAGCATACCGGGATCCCTCGCGTACCTCATCGAAACGGAAAGCGGCTTGCTCGTGTACACAGGGGACCTGAGAAGGCACGGGCCTTACCGAGAAGGGACCGATAGGCTCGTCGAGGAAGCCTCGGGTTGTCGTTACTTGCTCTGCGACTGCACCAACTTGGAGGAAGGGGAGACGAGGACGGAGGAAGACGTGCTCGAGGGGCTCGTGAGGACCATGAGGAAGTACGCCGACGGGCTCGTTATGGTGAGCATGTCCTCCGTCGACAGCGACCGCGTCCACACGGTTTACCGGGCATGCGAGGAAACGGGGAGGCAACTCGTCATAAGCATGAAGCCAGCCGCCACCCTCGCGAGGCTCGCCGACTTGAACGTGAAGAACTTCCCCGACCTGTCCAAGATCTCCGTCTACGATCCTTACGGGGAAGAGGGGAGGCCTAGGGGGTGGAGGAAGGAGTTCTTGATGGGCGTGAGGCACCGGGAGAAAGGTAGCGAAGAGGCGAGGTACGGGAGCCTTTACGGGGGAGCCGTGACGACGGAGGAAATCCTCGAGCGCAAAAAGGACCTCGCCCTCCTCACTTCCTTCGGCTCCATCGAGGAGTTGAGGGAATTCTATCGCAAGGGCGGGAGCGGCTGTCTGAGGGGAGGCATCTTCGTCTTCAGCACTTCCGAGCCCATGAGCGAGGAGCTGGAGATGAGGTACGAGAGGCTTGAGTCGTGGATCCTAGAGGTGGGCATGCCCTACTGCCGCATCCACTGCTCGGGGCACTGCTACTTCCCGGAGCTGAAGGAGCTCGTCGAGGAAATAAGTCCCGCTTACTTCATCCCCATCCACTGCGAGAAGCCGGAATTGGCGAAGAAGCTCATGGGCTACGAGAAGACCCTAATCCTGAAGCCGGGGGTGCCTACGGAACTCCCTTAGGGAATATCTTCCCGGGGTTCATTATCCCCTGAGGGTCTAGGGCCTTCTTCACGGCGAGCATAGCTTCTATGGCCGCTTTCTTGTGCTCCAAAGGCATGAACTTCTTCTTCGAGAGGCCTATGCCGTGCTCCCCGCTTAACGTCCCCCCGAGCTCGATGGCCGCTTCGAATATCTTCTTGGCGGCTCGCTTCGCTTTCTCCCGCTCTTCCTCGATCCTCTCGTCGAAGAGTATGGTGGGGTGGAGGTTCCCGTCGCCTATGTGGCCGAAGGTAGGTATGGAGATGCCCTCTTCCTGCTCGATGCGCCTTATCCTCTCCAGCATGTCGGGGACTTTGCTCACGGGGACGGTCGCGTCCTCCAGCATGCAGGAAGGCCTAAGCCTCGCTAGGGCGGGCAGGGCTGCTTTCCTAGCCACCCACAATTTTTCCGCTTCTTTCCCGCTCGCTACTTCCACGCCCAGAGCGCCCATCTCCCTGCATATCGCTTCGCCTTCCCTCGCCCCCCTTTCCACGTCCTTCGAGCTCCCGTCGAACTCCACGAGCAACAAAGCCTCGCACTCGGAAAAGCCGACGCCCGTGTAGGCTTCCACCGCTTCTATCGTGGGCCTGTCCAAGAACTCGGCGGCGCAGGGGACGATCCCCGTGCGGACGAGCTTCGAGACCGTTTCTCCCGCCTTCCTCAAGTCCCCGTAGTAAGCGAGCAACGTCCGCTTCGCCTCAGGGAGGGGGTGTATCCTCGCCCTTATCTTCGTGACGATCCCCAACGTCCCTTCCGAGCCCACGAACAGACTCGTGAGGTCGTAGCCGGAAACGCACTTCCTCGTCCTAGAACCCGTTTCGATGACCTCTCCGCTCGCCAAGACGACCTCGAGGCCGAGGATCCAGTCCTTCGTCGTCCCGTACTTGAGCCCCCTTATCCCTCCGGCGTTCTCCCCGACGCAACCTCCCATGGTGCAGACATCGCTGCTCGCGGGGTCGGGAGGGAAGAAGAAGCCCCTCTTCCTCAATTCGGCGTCTAGCGAAGCCCACACGACGCCGGGCTCGACTTCGGCGTACATGTCCTCCTCGTTCACGTCGATCACCTTGTTCATCCTCGACAGGACGAGCAGAACGCCTCCCTCGGAAGGAACCGCTCCCCCGCTAAGCCCCGTTCCCGCCCCCCTCGGGGTTATGGGGATCTTCTCGCGGGAACATTCCTCCACGATGGCGACGACGTGGTCGAGGCTCTTGGGCCACACGACGATGTCGGGCATCCCCTCGTTCTCGGACGCGTCCCTCGAGTAGCAAATGAGGTCGATGGGGTCCGTGGAGAAGTTGCCCTCGCCCACGATGGAGGCGATTTTCCCGAGCTTCATCTCACCACCGGGAGGGAAACGCCCCTCTGTCCCTTGTAGATGCCCCGGTATGGCTTCTCGGCCGGTTGGGAAAGCCTCGCGAAGATGAGGTGGAGGAAGCGGTCGCCTTTCTTGAGCGTGACGGGGATTTCGCCCACCGTCAGCGCGACGGTCAGTTGCCCCTCGAACCCAGCGTCCACCACGGTGGGAGGGAGGGTGAGGCCCAAGCGGGCGTACGTGGACCTCAGCTGGATGAAGGCCATGAGGTAAGGCGGCAACTTCACGTATTCGAGCGTGTGGACGAGGACTTGCGAGCGTGGCTCCAGCCTGAACTCCTCGCCTTCGATGAGCTCGAAGGATTCCTTCGGGGACTTCCCGGGCTTCAGCTTCGCTATTTGGGACCCTAGGCGGAGGTCGATCCCGTTGGGGCTTAGGCAAGAAGGGTCGAAGGGCTCGATGACGAGCTCTCCGTCGCGCACGAGCTTCAGGATTTCCCCGTCGCTGAGGATCACTTTTCCTTAGCGTCGCCAGTAAAAGAATTTGGTCGAAGTTAAGAGTGGAAAGGGAGAGCCCCATAAGCGAGCTGTACCTCTACGCCTACTTCCTCCCGTTGATAGGGCTCATGGGGGCGCTTTACTTCCACCAGCTCCTCCTAGCTGGGCTGGGCTTCTTGGCCGCTTCCTCCTTCCCCATTTTCCTGCTCGGGAAGTTCGAGCCCGCGAAATTCGAGCGCGAAATGCTGGGCAAGTTCTTGCTCGTCGCTTTGGCGTACGCTTTCCCTTTCGCCGTGTTCCTGCTCGTGGTTGCTTTCTGTCCTTTGGATTCTCTGGAGAGAGCGGCTTGGGAGGGCTACTGGTTCCTCGGGATCCTCATCCTCCCTTACGCGAGGGAGGGGCTGAAGTTCTCCCTCGTGAACTCCTTCGAAGAGCGCAAGTACGCCGTGTACTTGGCGTTCGCCGTTGGATGGCTCCTCATTACGGGGCTCAGGTACGGTCTTGGGCTGAAGAGTGTCTTCCCCGTCGCCTTCTTGGAGGCTTTTCAGTTCCTTTACTACGAGCTCGTTTCCTCGAAAGTCCTCGATGTGGGTCGCGTGGACGCGCTGATCTTCGGGCACTGGGTGGCTTCCTCGGCGGTATTGCTGTGCACGCTTTAACTCAGGAAAGGTAAGTAAGTGATTGGAGCGGACATGGGAGCTCCTCGGGGCCATGCTTTGCGTAGCCCTCTTCGTCCTAGCTAGCGTTCGCTTCCCCCTCCCCTCCGAAATCCCCCGAATTAAGACGATCAACCCTTCGGTTTCCCCCGAGGAGAGGCGAATAAGTCCCTATGCCCAAGAGGTGATTAGGTGCATAGAAGAATGCATCCGCCGAGGGATAAATTGGGAAGAGCACCTCCCCTACGCGACGACTCATGAGACGAACTTGTCGGGTTGCACATTCGTCCCCGTTTCGATGCTTATCCTCGCTAGGCTCGTGACGGGAAACGAAACGTACGAGAAATGGGCGAGGGAAATAGCCGAGGCCATTTTCACGAAGCAAGTCGCGGAGAACGGCAGCAGTTGGATCTGGAATTTCACGTCGGGAAAGCCCGCTTACCGCTGTCACCTCTATCGGGCGTCTTGGTGCTTCGAGATGCCGGAGTTCTGCGAGTGGTTGGGGCTGAGGGAGCGGTTCGAGAAGCACATGGGTTACGTCATGGAGCACGAACTGCTCCGCGTGTTCAACGGAACGGGGCTCTGCGTCCGCGACAACCTGTCCAAGCACACGATGGTCCTCGCCTCCATGCTCGCCAGACTGGCCGTGCTCACGGGGAACGACACATACCGCGAGTACGCGGAGAAGCTGTGTCGGGCCATCTACATGATAAGGGATCCGAAGACAGACATCGTCCCCTTCGGCTGGAGGTGGGAAGACTTGGACAAAAGGCCGATTCCTCGGTTGCCTTGGGTATCCGACGCGACCCCAACGGGGCTCATAGACGTCGCCCTCGTGACCCAAGACCAAGAAATGTGGGAAATGGCGGAGATCCTTTCGAGGAGCGTTTGCAAGTACGGGATCAACGAAAGCGGTTGCACCTTCCACTACATCTACTTGAACGGGACGGCGAAGCGCCCGGAGGGAGACCCCATTCTTTACCACAGCCTCCTCGCGTCCATGAGCGCCTTCTCCAACGATCCTACGTTCTTCATCAAAGCGTCGAAAGCCTTCCGATGGAGGTGGGAGAGGGGCAAATACGTGTCCTCCACGTTCTCCAAATTCCTCGCCGCCCTCACGGGGGATGAGGGATATATCAAGAGGGGGAGGGAGGCCTCGGAATCGTTCTTCGAGGAGTATCTTGAGAAAGCCTCCGAAGGCGAAATAAATTGGAACTCCTTCAGATGGGTCCTCTCGGACGCGCTCGCGTACGAAGTCCCCTTACTGGCCGATATCAAGTATCCCCTCTGGAGGACGGGCATCCTGAGGGCTGGGAACAGAACGTCCCCCGTCCCCCTCTTCGCCCTCAACGGCGTCCGCATCACCCTACTCACCCACGATGTCGTGAGCGGGCACTCCCTCGTGAGGCTCTCTTCGCGCAAGAAAGTTTCGTGCGACGTGGCCCTCTTCGCCGGAATACCCATCAAAGCGGTTTGGGTGAACGGGACTCCCGCGGAATTCGAGGAAATTAGGGAGGGCAAGCTCCCGCTGTACGTCGTGAGGAACGTCACCGCCCCCTGCTCCATCGAGGTCTCCTATTACGAGGGGAAAGTGAGCGTGCGCCTCGAGGGGGCGGACGCCCGAAAAATCGAGAACAGCAAAGTAAAGCTCGTGTCCTGCACGACGGGGAGGTCTTACGGGGGCGCCGTGGACTCGAGGGGGGTGGTCGAAGTCACGGTCTTCGAGGAGGGAAGCTTCGCCCTCTACCTCAACGGGTTGTTCGCGGGCTTTGTGGAGCCCGGCGAGAATTCGGTCGACGTGTGCGAGGTGGATTTGCTGGTCGTCGATAGGGCCGGTAAGCCGCTAGGAGGGGTGCTCGTCGTGAACGAGACGTTGCGCGTCCCCTTGAAAGCGGGGAGGGCTTCCCTCGTCCTGCCGAAGGGACGCTACTGCTTGCGATCCGAGGAGGCGGGGTGGTGTTGGTTCGCCGACGTGCGCGAATCGGGCCGCTTAGTCCTCGAAGCCGATTCCCTCGGCGGGCTCTACTTGAGGGTGGAGGCTCCCGGGGGCGTTAGGCTCCTCTGCTTCGTCTTGCTCGTGTTCGCCCTATCCATCGCCAACAGGCCCTTGCTGGGGGCCCTCCTGCCCTGTTGCCTCCTCCTGCCCCTCTTCGGCGTCGACCCCTCCTACGGGGTCTTGGCCTTGATCGCCGCCGTGATGCCCCTTTCCGCTTGGAAAAAGCTGTGGTCCCTCCTGTCGGGCGAGGAAGACTTCAGGTCGGTGGCTTTCTTCCACGAGAAAGTCCTCATGTCCATCGCGGGAACCATCACCCTCTCCTTCGCCCTCCTTTACTTCTTCGAGTACGCCGTCGACCCGACCGTCCCGCTTTCTGGGGTCGTCCTGCAATTCCTCCTCACGTCGGCGTTCTTGGCGGCGAAAGGGAGGACGAAGTTGAGCTTGCTCGCATTGCTCCTCTCCCCCTTGGGGCTTGCCTCCTTCTTCTTGCCCATCCACCTCTCCCTCGCCCTCGCTTGCCTCATATCGTTCGCCTGCTTCTCTTCCATGATTTGGCTGTACTGAGGCGCGACGAGCTGAAAGAGGTCGTGCGGTTGCTGGAGAAGTGGGGGTCGGAGGAGATGGACTGGTACCGCCTATCGTACAGGAGGCGTAAGTGGGACAAGTTCGGCCTCCTCTGCCTCGTCATCCTGTTGCAGAGGACGAGGGCGGAGCGTGTTGACCGCGCGTACGGGCGGTTCTTCGAGAGGTTCCCGACCGTCGAGAAGCTCGCCGAGTCTTCCTACGAGGAAGTTGAGGAACTCTTGAAGGAGCTGGGC